>CABRZY010000271.1 GCA_902475475.1 uncultured Collinsella sp. | reverse complement strand
TGCCGCGCGTGAGGCTCATGCGCTGCTGGTTGTGGACCCGCCAATAGAGTTGACGAACCACCACAGGTGCGGCCCCTCGACCTCAAACGAAGCATCAAAGCCCTCGGACGCGGCGGTAAACGCCGCAACCGACGGCGGGTCCACGAGCACAACGTCGCATGCATCAAAGCCGCAGGCAAACGCATCGACAAAGTCATCCGCAAAGGCCACCAGGCGATCGCCGGGCTGCACAATCCCCAGCAGCGACAGCGCCGCCGGCACATGCGAGGCCGCAACCAGTCGCGCCCCACGCGCGCCAGTCCTTGCAGCCCAGACCTCTTCTAGCCGTTGCACGTCCACACGGCACCATCCCTTAATTAAAACCGAACCAAATAAACTTTCCAGGTTGAGCATAGCTAGCGAGCGGGCAGCTGCCGTGGCGAGGTGCCGCGAAAGAGGAGCGAAGCGTACTTTTATGTACGCGAGCGACGGTTTGAGCGGCAGATCGCCCGGCAGATGCCCGCGCAGCGTCGAGCGGTCCGGCGTTCGTTAGAACGCCGGACCAAAATTAACCGTGGTACTCGCCGTTGTATTGGATCAACGTCAGGTCCTCCACGCCGTCGAGCGCGCGGATGGCGTCGGCATAGGGCATATCAACGCCATCAGAGAACACCTCGACGGTCATCTCGACCTTGTCGCCACGCATGGTCTTGGACTTGACGGTGAACTTGGTGCGCCCAAACGCGCGCACGATATCGTCACCGGTGGTCTGACCCGAATAGTGGATGACCATCATGTACACGCGCGCCTTGTCCTGGCGGCTCGCAAAGCCGGCAATCATCACCACGATCACCACTGCCGTAAGCCCCACGAGCGCATACATGCCGGCGCCCGCCGTAATGCCCGTGGTAATGGCCCAAAACAGATAGAGCAGGTCGAGCGGGTCCTTGACCGCCGTACGGTAACGCACGATGGACAGGGCACCGACCATACCGAGCGAGATGACCACGTTGGTCGAGATCGCGAGCGTGACCATGCAGGTAAGCACGCACATGCCCACGAGCGTCACGGCAAAGCTGCGCGAATACACCACGCCGGTAAAAAAGCGCTTGTATACGTAATAGATCAGGATGCCCATGACGAGCGCCACGAGCAGCGAAAGGCCAATCTTGGCAGGGTCGACCTGACCAAACGCCTCCAAGACGGAGTTCTTAAAAAAGTCCCTGGTGCTCATGGTCTAAATATCCCCTCGGTTCTCAAAATCCGATTCCCAGAAATTAAATCCGCGCAGGTAGGCGGTCTTTTCGTAACACAGACAGTACTTGGAGACCGCCGTGAGCTCGGCCGCGCCCGGAGGCACCAAATCGCGCACCAGCTGCGGGCAAAGCTCCGTAAACTTGACCTCCATCACCAGCTTGCCGGGCTCCAGGACCGGCAGCGCGGGCAGCGTCGCGTCAAAGATATCGAAACTTCCCACCGCGGCGCGCACGTTCATGTCAAACGTAATGCGCACGGTGCCCTCGTCCATCACCCACGGCTCGCGCTCGCGCAGCCTGTACTTCGAT
>CABRZY010000270.1 GCA_902475475.1 uncultured Collinsella sp. | reverse complement strand
CCCGCTACCAAGCGCACAACCGCGTCAACATCTCGCTCGATACGCTTGACCCTACGCTCTTTGGAAAGATCACGCGTCTGGGTCGACTCGAGCAGACCATGGCCGGCATCGACGCGGCGCTGGCTTGGGGCTTTGAGCCCGTTAAGGTCAACTGCGTTATTGTGCGCCGGCTCAACCAAGACGTGGCGGCCCTCGCGCGCTTGACCGTCGACCGCCCTATCCACCTGCGCTTTATCGAATACATGCCCATTGGCGACGAGCGCACGAGCTCGCATTGCGCTGTGGACCCGCATACGCCCGCGCTCAATCCCGAGCTGTGGGACGCGAGCGATACCGTGCCGAGCGACGAGCTGCGGGCGCGCATCAATGCCGGGGCCGCCGCGGCGGGACTGGGCGAGCTTGAGCCGCTCGACATCAGCGACGCTCCTGCCGGCGCGGGCCCTGCGCGCTACTGGCACTTTCCGGGCTCGGCGGGAACGGTTGGCTTCATCAGCGCCATGTCCAACCATTTTTGCGCGAATTGCAACCGTCTGCGCCTGACGGCCGATGGCAACGTGCGCCCGTGCCTGTTTAGCGATGCCGAGTATTCGGTGCGTGAGGCGCTGCGCCGTGGTGATGATATGCAGGTACTTTCGATTTGGCGCGATGCCGTGGCCCACAAACCGCAGGAACACGCGATAATTGAGGGCACGCAACGATTTATGTCCCAAATCGGAGGATGATCATATGGCCAAGAGCAGGTACGCCGATGCCACCAAGGCCGCTCGCAGGGCCGCGATGTCTGCCCACAAAGTCACGGCTACTGACAGCAACGCCGACGCGTCTGCGCAGCCGTCTGTCAGCGCTGTTGCCGAGCCCGCCCGCGACGCCCGCCGCGACGAGCTGACGCACGTGGACGCCAAGGGCGAGGTACGCATGGTCGACGTGTCCGACAAGGCCGAGACTCATCGCATTGCCATCGCCGAGGGCACCATCCTCATGCACCCCGAGACGCAGGCTATGGTGCTGCAGGACCGCGCCAAAAAGGGCGACGTGCTTGCCTGCGCGCGCGTGGCGGGCATTATGGCCATCAAACGCACGAGCGACATCATCCCCATGTGCCATCCGTTGCTCATTACCAAGAGCAAGTGCGACATTGCGCCCATTGCTTCGGCGGGGACGCCGGCCGAGGACGTGCCCGAGGGCTGGGTGCCGGCGCGCGCGGACGGGCAGGTTGGCTTTCACGTACTGGTTACGGCCGGCGTGACGGGCAAGACGGGTATCGAGATGGAGGCCCTGACCGGCGCGAGCGCCGCGTGCCTGACCATCTATGACATGTGCAAGGCCGTCGATCGCGGCATGGAGATCGTCGACGTGCGCCTGCTGCACAAGGAGGGCGGCCGCTCGGGCATATGGGATCGTGCCGAGCGCCAGGCCGCTGCTGTTGAGGCCGTGGCCGCTGACGGTGCCGCGCCCGCGAGCGCACCCGTCGCCGTCGCGCCCGCAGCTCCGGCACCGGCCGTCCCCGCGATCGCGTTTATCGGCTACCAGAACTCGGGCAAGACCACACTTGTCGAGAAGGTTATCGCCGAGCTCACCCGCCGCGGTAGCCCTCGATGATCACCACGTCGACATCGTTGT
>CABRZY010000269.1 GCA_902475475.1 uncultured Collinsella sp. | reverse complement strand
ATCCCAGCCCTCGCCCGCCAGGTGCTGCTCCCCGCGGGCGCGCGCCGATCGGCAAGACCGATTGCGTCGCGTGCGGCCAGTGCATTACGCATTGCCCGACGGGCGCGCTGCGCGAGCGCGACGACACCGAGACCGTGTTTGACGCGCTCGCTAATCCCGACAAGATCGTGCTGGTGCAGATCGCGCCTGCCGTGCGCAGCGCCTGGGGCGAGGAGCTCGGTATTCCGCGCGAGGAAGCAACCGTTGAGCGCCTGGCTTGCGCGCTGCGCCGCGTGGGCTTTGAGTACGTGTTCGATACCGATTTCTCGGCCGACCTTACCATTATGGAGGAGGGCTCCGAGCTGCTCGAGCGCCTGGGTAAGGCCGCCAAAGGTGAGGGCGATAGCCGCGGCTGGCCCATGTTTACGAGCTGCTGCCCGGGTTGGGTGCGCTTTGTGAAGGCGCGTTATCCGGAGTTTGTCGACAGCCTGTCCACGTCCAAGTCGCCGCAGCAGATGTTCGGCGCCATCGCCAAGACCTACTACGCCAAGGTGCTGGGCGTGGAACCCGAGCGCCTGTTCGTGGTGTCCGTGATGCCGTGCACGGCCAAGAAGGCCGAGTGCGCGTTGCCGAGCATGGTGGGCGAGGGCGGCGCGCCCGACGTAGATGTTGCGCTGACGGTGCGCGAGATGGTGCGCATGATCCGCGCGAGCCACGTGAGCGTCGACACGCTTACCGAGGAGCCGCTCGATACGCCGCTGGGCTTTGGCACGGGCGCGGGTGTGATCTTTGGTGCCACGGGCGGCGTGATGGAGGCCGCCGTGCGCTCGGCCTATTACCTGGTGACGGGCAAGAACCCCGACGCCGATTTCTTTACCGACGTGCGCGGCCTGGACGGCTGGAAGGAAGCCGTGGCCGATATCGATGACACCAAGGTGCGCGTCGCCGTGGCACACGGGCTGGGCAATGCCGCCCGCCTGCTCGACGCAATTCGCGACGGCCGTGTGAGCTATGACTTTGTCGAGGTCATGGCGTGCCCCGGCGGCTGCGTCGGTGGTGGCGGTCAGCCCATTCACGACGGTTGCGAGCTGGCTGCCGAGCGTGGCCAGGTGCTCTGGGGCCTCGATGCGAACGCCGAGATTCGCTTCTCGCACGAGAATCCCGATGTCCAGGCGTGCTACCGCGAGTTCTTAGGCGAGCCGCTCTCGCCACTGGCCGAGGAGCTGCTGCATACCGACCATCACGCATGGACGATGCCTAACGAGGGGACGTGCTAGCGATGCGCGCGTTTGACGTTGAGATGTCGCGCCGGGGGTTTGCCTCGGCGCTCGCCGCGGGCGCCCTGTCACTTGCGCTCGCGGGCTGTGGCGGCGGGGCTGCCGGTGCCGGGTCCGCCGCGGGCTCGGTTGCCACGGACGGCGCCGGTGCTGCCGCAGAGCCGGTCGAGGTGCACGTCGCCTCGCTCAAGGGTCCGACGTCGATCGGTCTGGTGCAGTTTATGGACCAGGCAGCCGATGGCGAGACAGACAATGAGTTCGACTTTGCGATCAACACTGCCGCCGACGAGATCGTGCCCAAGGTGATTCAGGGCGATGTCGACATTGCCTTGGTACCCGCCAACGTGGCGAGCGTTCTCTACAACAAGACCGAGGG
>CABRZY010000268.1 GCA_902475475.1 uncultured Collinsella sp. | reverse complement strand
ACGCCGACAACAACGTCGACTTCCAGGAGTTCATGATCATGCCGGTGGGCGCCCCGAGTTTTGCCGAGGGCCTGCGTTGGTGCGCCGAGGTATACCACACCCTCAAGGGCGTGCTGCACGAGGCCGGCCTGGGCGGCGGCGTGGGCGACGAGGGCGGCTTTGCCCCCAACCTTAAGACCAATGCCGAGCCGTTCGAGTACATCACCAAGGCCGTCGAGAAGGCTGGCTTTAAGCCCGGCGTCGACTTCATGTACGCCATGGATCCGGCCTCGACCGAGTTCTACAACGCCGAGACCGGTATGTACGAGCTCAAGGGCGAGGGCGTGGAGTACACGAGCGCCCAGATGGTCGATTACTGGGAGAAGCTTGTCGACACCTATCCCATCATCTCCATCGAGGACGGCATGGCCGAGGAGGACTGGGACGGTTGGGTCGAGCTCACCCAGCGCATTGGCAACAAGGTGCAGTTGGTGGGCGACGACCTGTTCGTCACCAACACCGAGCGCCTCAAGAAGGGCATCGAGTTGGGTGCCGCCAACGCGATCCTGGTCAAGGTCAACCAGATCGGCACGCTCACCGAGTCGCTCGAGGCCATCGAGACCGCCAAGGAGGCCGGCTACGCCTGCATCGTGAGTCACCGCTCCGGCGAGACCGAGGATTCCACGATCGCCGACCTGGTCGTGGGCGTTAACGCCGGCCAGATCAAGTCGGGCGCCCCGTGCCGTAGCGATCGCATCGCCAAGTACAACCAGCTCATCCGTATCGAGGACGAGCTCGAGGGCAGCGCGCGCTACGCCGGCAAGGCCGCGTTCTACAACATTCGCTAGGCAAGCGGCGTGTGCGGGGGCGGGGCTGACTCGGATTCGCCTTGCTCCCGTCGGGCACTGTTGAGCACCATTGGGCGCTGGGCCATATGGCTCAGCGCCTTTTTTATGTCGAGCAAGGGCCGCCGAAGGCGGTGCGCGCACTCGTGCTATAACTAAAAGACTTAGCGCAAACAAACCTCAACCGCACAAGGCGCACATGGATCAGATTTACGACAACAGGTACTATTCCGCCGGTTCGCGTGAGCCGTCACCTCGCCGTGCGCGCACGGTGCAGCTCGGCGGGTCCGAATACGCCGGTGCCGACCGCTCCATGCAGCGACCGACAAGTGCCTCACACTCCCGTGCTCAAATGAATTGCGCCGACAGACCGTCCGCCACGTTCGGTGCGCCCGGCGCATTCGGAGCATACTCAGCGTTCCTCGGCTCAAACGCATGAAAAGCCGAGTAGGCCCTCGAACCGTCTTTCGGGCTCGGACTTCATGCATTACGCCAACGATAACGCGGTGGTCAAGGCAATTTACGACTTTACCCACGGTCCCCAGCGAGGACTATTCATTGGCATCGTCGTTGCCCTGGTGCTCGTGAGCCTGTACTTTCCCGTGCGCGACCTTTACGTTGCCAAACGCTCGAGCGATATCTTGGCCAAGCAGGTCGAGATTCGCCAGCAATACAATGATGAGCTGCAAAAAAGCGTCGACAAGCTGCTCTCGGAGGAGGGTATCAAGGACGCGGCATCCGAGGATCTGGGCCTGGTGATGCCCGGCGAGAAGAGGATTGAAGTGCAGGGTCTGGACGACGATTCGGATTCGTCTTCGAGCAAGAATTCGTCGAACGCCAAGAAGGCCAGCGAAGTTGCCAAGGAAATCGAAGAAGTCGGTAAGGACGCCCC
>CABRZY010000267.1 GCA_902475475.1 uncultured Collinsella sp. | reverse complement strand
CGATATTGATGTATCGCTGCGCCAGGCCGGCCGTAAATACGCCGGCGGGTCGGCTACCGGGAATTTTGATCTCGCTGCGTGTGCGCTCACGGCATCCCATGGCAAGGACGACCGCTCGCCCGGTGAGCTGCAGCATACCAGTGGGGCTCATGAGCGTGACGGTGTGGACTGGGGCGTCTTCCGTGGGCTCGCCCGAATCAATCCCAAGTACCATGCTGTCCAAGAACAGCGCAATGTCGGTCGCACGCACCTGGTCAATAAAGCGCTGCGCGTACTCGGGGCCGGTGAGTTCCTGCTGAAAGTGCGAAAGGCCAAAGCCGGGGTGGATGCACTGGCGCAGGATGCCGCCGAGGTGCTGCTCGCGCTCCACGATGGCCACGCGCGCGCCGGCCTTATGCGCGGCAAGTGCGGCCGCCATGCCGGCGGGGCCGCCTCCGATGACGACCACGTCGAAGGCCTGCGTCTGCACCGCCTCGGTAGCTTCTGCTTCCGCGCGTCCATCGCGCATATCAAACGTCGCCATCCTAGCGCACCCCCTTCAGCGGTCCCTCGACCAGCCAAGATCCGGCGTCCTCCAACAGTACCTCGCTGGGGTCGCAGCCCAACTCGCGCGCCAGGATTGCCACCACGCGGCTCTGGCAAAAACCACTCTGGCACCGACCCATGCCGGCACGACAGCGGCGCTTGACGCCCTCGACCGAAACTGCGCCCGGGCGGCGTCGGATCGCGGCTACGATCTCGGCCTCGGGCACCGTCTCGCAGCGGCAGACGATCTGCCCCCACGCGGGGTCGGACTCAATGAGCTCTTCTTTGCGCGTAAGCGGCGCGCGGTCAAAGTCGTCCGGCGCGCGGCGAATCGGATCCCAATCGGCCCGCTCGCGCAAAGCAACGCCCGCCTCGCGCATCACGTGCTCCATGCGCTCGGCGATGGCCGGTGCGCTCGCCACGCCCGGCGACTGAATGCCCGCTGCCTGGAACAGCCCCGGCACCACGGCCGACTGCCCAATAAAGAAGTCGTTCGTTCCCTTAATGACCGGGCGACCGCCGGCAAACGCGCGCACCACGCGACGCGTGTCCAGATCGGGCACCAGTTTGCGCGCGCCGGTCAGGAGCGCGTTGACATCGGTCGCGTAGGTCTGTGTATCGCCGGGCTCGCGCACGGCGGCCGTCGCGGTAATCACGGTGTTGCCGTGTACAGTACCCGTGACGATAACGCCCTTAGACACCGGCGTGGGAACGGGATAGAGCGGCATGAGCGCACGCGGCTCCTTGTCCAGCACCACGATGTTCCCTTGGCGCCAGACCATCTGGAACTCCTCGGCGCCTGCCATATGCGAGATGTCCGCGGCGCCGTTGCCCGCGGCGTTGATTAGGTAACGGCAGCGCACTTCTCCGGCGGGCGTCACCAGCGTAAAGCGCGCAGCTCCGCCATCCGAGTCGGCGACCTCAATGGCCTCCACCGGTGCGGAGCGCATAAACGTCACGCCGTTGGCAACGGCGTTCTCTAGCGCGGCGATGGCGACCTCAAACGGGTCAACGTAACCGGTCGAAGGGCACCATAACGCGCACGTGGCTTGGGCGCTCGCGCGCGGCTCCAGCTCATGGATGCGCTCGGGGCTGATAATCGACAGCTCGGGCACGCCGTTGGCCAGGCCATTCTGGCTCAGCTTCTCTAGGTGCGCGCGGTCTTTGTCGTTGAAACCCAGCACCATCGACCCGGTGCGGCGGAACAAAAATCCCAGCTCCTGGGCCCACGTGC
>CABRZY010000266.1 GCA_902475475.1 uncultured Collinsella sp. | reverse complement strand
CTCCCCGAGCTGCGCGCCAAGCTGGGCGACCGTGCCTGCCTGCGCGCCGTTCACTACTGGTACGAAAACGGCCTGGTCGACAAGCGCTGGGCAGCGCTCAACGCCGGCGACATCGACCAGTTCCTGGTCCTGACGCGCGAGTCCGGCGCCAGCTCTGCCATGTACCTGCAGAATGTCGTTGCCAAGCTGGGCTCCGAGCAGCCTTCCATGTACGCCTTGGCACTGGCCGAGCATGTCCTCGACGGCCGAGGCGCCGTCCGTATCCACGGTGGCGGCTTTGGTGGCACCATCCAGGCCTTCGTGCCGCTCGACCTGGTCGACACCTTTATCACCAAGATGAACGGCTGGCTGGGCGAGGGCTCTGCCCGCCACTACGCAATTTCTGACAAGGGGGCTTACGCGGCATGGCTGTAATGACTGACGTGCGCGAGGCCGCGCAGAACCTGATCGAGTACGCTATCCACCGATCGATGATCGGCCAGGACGATCGCATCTGGGCGTATAACACCATTCTCGAGTGCATCGGTGCTACGGGCCCGGCGCTCGACATGGCCTGGGCGCTCCAGGTCGAGAAACTCTCGCTCTTGCACCCCGATACCCTGCCCAACTTTGACCTGGAGGGCACGCTTGCTGCGCTTGCCGAGGCTGCCGTTGCCAACGGCGCCGCCGAGGACACGGCGTCTGGCCGCGACCGCATTGCCATGCGCATTATGGGCGCGCTCATGCCGAGGCCTTCGGTTGTAAACGAGGAGTTCAACGGCCGCATGGGCGTCAACGAGCCCCGCGCCGCGACCGACTGGTTCTACGGTCTGTGCTGCGACGCCGGCTACGTGCGCCGCGCCGCCATCGCGCGCAATATCAAATGGAGCACCCCCACCAACTGGGGCGACCTGGAGATCACCATCAACCTGTCCAAGCCTGAGAAGGACCCGCGCGATATCGCCGCGGCAGGTGCAGCTAAGAACACGGGCGAGAAGTATCCCGCCTGCCAGCTCTGCATCGAAAACGAGGGCTATCCCGGACGCTCCGCCGCAGCCGACGGCGGCGCTCACCCCGCCCGCCAGAATCTGCGCGTCATCCCCATCCAGCTCGACGGCGAGCGCTGGGGCTTCCAGTACAGCCCGTACGCGTACTTTAACGAGCACTGCATTGCCATGAGCTCCGAGCATCGTCCGATGCACGTCGACCGCAAGGGTCTGACCTGCCTGCTCGACTTTGTGGACCTGTTCCCGCATTACTTTATTGGCTCCAACGCCGACCTGCCCATCGTGGGCGGCTCGATTCTGTCGCACGACCACTTCCAGGGCGGCGCGCACGAGTTCCCCATGATGCATGCCGCCGAGGTCTCGCAGTTTAGCGTGCCCGGCTTTGACCAGGTCAGCGGTACCGTGTTGCAGTGGCCGCTTTCGGTGCTGCGACTGCGCTCGCACGACCGCGCCCAGCTGCTCGACGCCGCCGAGAAGATCATCCTCGCCTGGCGCGAGTGGACCGATGAGTCGGTGGGCGTCATCGCGCACACAGCCGACGGCGTGGCGCACAACACCGTGACGCCCGTCATCCGCCGCGTCGACTCCCGCGGCAATGCCGGCGGCGAGATTTACGAGGCCTACCTGGCGCTTCGCTGCAACATCACGACCGACGAGCATCCGCTGGGCGTATTCCACCCGCATGCCGAGTACCACCACATCAAGAAGGAGAACATCGGCCTGATCGAGGTCATGGGCCTGGCCATTTTGCCGCCGCGCTTGGTTCCCGAGCTC
>CABRZY010000265.1 GCA_902475475.1 uncultured Collinsella sp. | reverse complement strand
GCGTTTAACCTGCCCAGAGAGGGGGAGTAGCCGGTGGCCGGAATCGGTTTTGAGCTCAAGCGCCTGTTTAGGCGCAAGGGTCTGTTTGCCACGATGCGCGCCTATGGCTACGCCGGCATTGTGTGCACGGGCCCCATGCTGCTGGGTGTGCTACTCCAGGTGGGCATCTTGGTGCTGTGCGGTCTGTGGGGCGTGGGCCGAGCCAACCAGGACCTGCTGGTGTGCATGGTGACCTATACGCTGCTGGCGTCGCTCACGCTCACGAGTTTTTTCTCTATGCCGGTCACGCGCTTTTTGGCCGATATGCTTTTTGCCGAGCGCGAGGATCCAATGGCAGCCGCAAAGCTGCACAGGATACCGCGGTAATCCTTGATGGCCGTGAGGTAACTCATGCCGTTCCAGTTGACGATCATAATGTTGAACAGCCACAGGCACAGCAGCCCCTGCAGCAGCGTAGCGCCCGAGAACAGCAAAAAGACGCCGTAGAGCACCGTGCCCGCAACGAGCATGATGGCGTTGGAGCCCCAAAACGAAGGCAGGATCTCATCCTCGCGCTCGGCAAACAACATATCAGCCAAAAAGCGCGTGACCGGCATGGAGAAAAAACTCGTGAGCAAAAGCGAGGCCAGCAGTGTGTAGGTCACCATGCACACCAGCAGATCCTTGTTGGCACGGCCCACACCCCACAGACCGCACAGCACCAAGATACCCACCTGGAGCAGCACGCCCAGCAGCATCGGGCCCGTGCACACAATGCCGGCGTAGCCGTAAGCGCGCATCGTGGCAAACAGGCCCTTGCGCCTAAACAGGCGCTTGAGCTCAAAACCAATTCCGGCCACCGGCTACTCCCCCTCTCTGGGCAGGTTAAAGGCACACGCCGTCTCGTCGTACAGTGCGCGATAGTTGGTGAGCATCTGCTCGTGCAAAAAGTACGTGGCAACGCGGCGCTGGCCGCGCTCCCCCATCTCGATACGGCGGGCGCGGCTTGTGCACATGCGTTCCATGGCATCGGCCAAGCCCTTGCGATACATAGGCGGCGTCACAAAACCCGCCACGCCAAAGTCGTCGCCCGGGGCGCCTTCGAGTAGCTCGCGGCAGCAGCCCACCTCGGTCGTCACGCAGGGACGGCGCGCTGCAAGCGACTCCAGCACGCTGAGCGGCTGGCCCTCGGAGATGCTCGTCAAAATGGTAAAGTCGAGCTTTTCCATGTACTCGACCACGTTGACGTGACCGGTAAAGATCAGGTCGCGCACGCCCAGGGTATCGACCAGCGCGTGGCACTCGGCGCCGTACTCTTCGTCGTCCACGCCGCCCATGATGTGCAGGCGCACCTTAGGCAGGCGCTCGTGCAGCTCAAAGAAGGCATAGATCATGGTCTTGACGTCCTTGATGGGCGCCAAGCGCACCACTGCGCCAATATTCACCCAGCCATTATCGGGCTTTAAGGGAATATCCTTAAAGCGATCGAACTGGATGCCGTTGGGGATAACCAGGCATTTGTCCGCATCACAGCCCATATCAATCTGCGTCTTGCGGGCGTTATGGAACAAACTCGTCACGCGGAAGGCGCGGCGGTAGATCTCCTCCGAAAGCAGGTAGAAAAAGCGAATCCAGCGGTCCTTAAATGACGGCACCACCCAATCGGCGCGAATGATCTCTTCCTCGCGCTCGCGGGTATAGATGCCGTGCTCGGTGAGCAGCACCGGCGCATGGTGAACGCTTGAGCCCAGACAGGCGAGCAGGCCGCCGTAGCCGGTCGAGATAGCGTGGGCCGT
>CABRZY010000264.1 GCA_902475475.1 uncultured Collinsella sp. | reverse complement strand
ATCCAATTATCGTCTCCCCTGCTGTTTATGCATTTGCCAAACAGCGGGGGATTTTTCTTTGCGCCCCGTGCAAGGCGCTTTATTCAGATACAGTAATTGCAGGGTGTCTTTATTTAAGTAAAGCTACAAAATGAGTACGATTTACCGCTCATCGCATATTTAATCACGCTTATCGAGTAAGTTTCTTTCATAGATGAATATTGTTTCTAGTTCGTTACGCTAATGAGGTGTCTTTATTGGCTGAAGCCCTCTGGCGACAGAGGGCTTTCGCACGCTGGGAGGGAAAATGAGGAAAACTCACCCCGTCAACGCGCTCAAGAAGTTAGGCATAGGCCTCGCCTTTGGAGCTGCAACCATCATGTCCATGCCGACCTCTGCGCTCGCCTGCACGCAGGTCTATATGGGCAACAAGCTGACGGCCGACGGTAATACGTACTACGGCCGCACCGAGGACATTGGCACTCGTTACCTCAAACACTATGGCATCGAGCCCTCTTATGGCCCTGGTCATACCTACAGCTCGGACGAGTCCGGATTCTCCTACACCTCGACCAAGACTACGTATCGTTACAGCTACGTGCGCGACCATCCTGCTGAGTGGGACGGACGCTGGGATGCCTACTCCGAGGCCGGCATCAATGAGAGGGGCGTCTCCTGCTCCGCAACACTGAGCACCTCCTACAACGACGATGCCAAGGCAGCGGATCCCACGACCAAGCATGCCCACAAAGCAAATCCCGAGGTCAAAAATACCGGCATCGGCGAGTACAGCTACGCGGGCGTCATCTTGGGCGAGAGCGCAACGGCCCGCGAGGGCGTCGAGCTTATCGGCAGTCTGATTGACGAGCAGGGCGTCTGCTCCAACGACCAGATTGTCATCGCCGACAACACCGAGACTTGGCTGTTCGCCGCGCTTTCCGGCCACCAGTGGATCGCTATGAAGCTGACCGACGACGTCGCTTCGGTCAACCCCAACATTAGTAACCTCAATTTTCAGGTCAATCTTGACGATCCTGAGAACTGCCTCCACTCTGAGGGGATCAAGACTATGCCCGAAGAGAAGGGCTTCGCCAAGTACTTTGAAGACGGACAGTTCGATGTTGCCCAGACCTACGGTGCATCTATCAACAATACGGGCATGGGCTCTTGGGCGCGTTATATCCAGGGCCGCGACTACTTTATGGCTCCGCTGACCGAGGGCACCGACTACGAGATCGTCAAGGACAAGGACAAGAATGACGTCACGCTCGGTGCCATGGTTCATGAGATGCAGCCGCTGTTCTTCCAGCCCAGCAAGTCCGACTGGAACACGTTTGAGCTGATTCGCGCCTTCGGCAACCGCGGTGAAAAAGTCCCCGGCCTTAATGCCAATACTGACGGTGTCAGCAGCATCGGTTCCGACCGCAACGCCGAGGCCAACCTCTTCCAGATTCGAAAGGGCTATGACCCCGAGGTTGCAACCATCCAGTGGGAGATGCTCTCCTGCGCCGAGTTCTCCGTCGCTATCCCGCTATACTCCGCTCTGATGACCGAAGTCAGCCCCTACTTCAGCGACCAGACCGTTGATTATGGTCACTGCAGCGAGACGGACATCGTGAACAACGAGGAGCCCGAGAACTCCATTAACTACGTCCTGATGGACATCAACTCGCTTTGCTTCGCGAACCGCGCACAATTCGCCACCAGCGTCCGCACCTACCTCGATGCGCTCCAGAACGAGCTCATCGAGCAGAACAAGGAAGTCGACACCGCCATGCTGGCCGAGACGACCACCGAGGGCCGCACTGCCCTGGCCAACAAGGCCGGCAAGGCTG
>CABRZY010000263.1 GCA_902475475.1 uncultured Collinsella sp. | reverse complement strand
CATCGGTATCGCGTATGCCAATAGCACCCAGACCGCGCGTGCTATCTGCTTGGTCGATGTGCTGCTGGGCTGCATCGGGCATGCGGGCGGCGCGCTCAATCCGCCCACGCCGCTTGTGTTGGGCGACCTCGATCCCGCACGCTTTGCGACGCCGCCGGTGCCGCGCGGGCCCAAGCTGGGGTCCGAGCGCTATCCGCTGGTCGATCCGGTGCGCGGCCTGTGCACGACTATCGGTCAGTCGATTCTTGCCGGCGATTTGCGTGGGCTCATCGTCTATGCCAGTAACCCCGGTGCGGGCTATGGCAATGCACAGGCTTGGTTGAGTATTTTGCAGCAGCTCGACTTGCTCGTGACGATTGATATTCGCTGGTCCGAGACGGCGCGTGCTTCTGACTTCGTGCTGCCCGATGTGACGTATCTTGAGGCCGACCGCGGCGTGGGCACGGTCGTGGGCGCCAACGATGCGCGCGTGTTCTACCGCAACGCCGTGCTGCCCGTGCAGCATGACGACACACGTCCCGGTCGGGAGATTTTTGCCGGTCTGGCGCAGGCGTGTGGCGTGGGCGAGTACTTCCAGTTTACGTCTGACGATCTGGCGGCTGCCCAGGTGGCGCCGTTTGGAATTGACCTCGCTGCGCTTAAGGAGCGCGGTTGGGCCGATACGGGCGTGCCGCTGCCGCCGCGCACGGGTGAGCCCGTGATTCCGCTGGACGGCGGCAAGATGGCGCTGACAAGCAGGGTGTGGGAGCGTGCCGGCCTGGGACGCGTGCCAGGCTGGATCGCGCCCATGGTGGAGCCCGGCCCGGGGATGTTTCGTCTCATTAGCGGCAACCGTCCCTTTGAGTCGCATACCTCGCGCAGGCTCGCGGCGGCAGGTGCCGCCGAGGCGGGTTCTGACTTGGACGCCGTGCAGATGAATGCCGATGCCGCCGCTCGCATGGGTATCGCCGATGGCGAGGTCGTCGAGCTTGTGAGCGACATGGGCCGCGATCGCGTGCGCGTGGAGACGACGCCCTATCTGCATCCGGCGTGCATCTTCACCTCGGCCGCTCCCGGCGGACGCGCATTTGGTGCTGAGAGTGGTGGCCGGCAGGCCCTGGGCGTCGGTCCGCTCGACCATACGCCGTTGCGTTGGGATCCGTTGACGGGTGCCGCGCTCACCCAGGAAAACGCCGTTCGCGTGGAAAAGATCGCGGCGCGCGAGGATAATAGCGATTGATTGACTCAGCCGATCGAATTGGCTGATAGTTTGACGTTCGAACGATTGATTCACCTTTGGTTTTGAAAGGTCGCACATGAGCGATAGCCAGAACATGTCCGATGAGGTGCGCGCCCGCCTGCGCGCCATTCCCTCCGTCAACGAGCTGCTTGCCGAGTGGCCGGTGGTGAAGGCGGCGGGGGAGACCTGCGACGCGGTGGTGCATGCCGCCGTCACGGCCGAGCTCGACGAGGAGCGAGCCGCCATTCGCGCCGGCGCCGCCCCGCGTTCCAAGCGCGAGCTGGCCTCGGCCATCGAGTGGCGTGCGCACCGCTCTGCGCTGCCGAGCCTGCGTCCCGCCGTCAACGCCACGGGTGTGGTTATCCATACCAACTTGGGTCGCGCCCCGCTCGCGGAATCAGCTGCCAAAGCCGTGGCCGAGGTCGCGCGCGGCTACAGCACGCTCGAGTACAGCGTCGACACCTGTTCGCGCGGGTCGCGCAAGGAGCACGCCGCGCAGCTGATCCGCTCACTCACCGGTGCCGAGGACGCGCTCGTGGTCAACAACAATGCCGCCGCTGTGCTGCTGGTGCTGGCGACCCATGCCGCAGGCAAAGAGGTCATCGTCAGCCGCGGCGAGCTTGTCGAGATTGGCGCCATTC
>CABRZY010000262.1 GCA_902475475.1 uncultured Collinsella sp. | reverse complement strand
CAGCTGTATGGCGAAGGCCGGCAATGCTGTCCTCGCCCGCATGTAAGCGCATGCGCGCCACGGCTGTCGCAAGCGCCGGATCATCTGCCGCGCGATCCAAGGCATCCTTGAGGAGCGCCGCGATCACGCAATCCTGCTCATACAGATCGACGGTAAAGCCCACAGCCGCCAACAGCAGCGAATCCTCGCCAAAGCCTGCCGTGGCATCAATCGCCCATGGGCTCTCGATGCCTTTTGTGCGCGCAGCCTTTACCAGCAGCTCTTGCTGCAGGCGGCCTTGCTTGAGTCGTGGCAGCATGCGAGTAAAATCGGCACGCAGCTCCATCGTGCCGTCGGTGAGCGTGAGGCCCTCGGACGTCCCGGTCAGCTCAAGCCCCGCGGCTCGAGCAACAGAAAAGGGATCGACGATGCCCATGGGTACTCCTTAGCAAGCAAAACGAATACGCGAGCGCCGTTTATGTCGGCACCCAACCGTCCGCTATTGTCCCACATGCGACATGGCCCACAGCATCCCAATGCAAAGCACCGCCATCAATCCCGTGCACACGGCAGCGATCACAGAATCACCCATGCGCCTTCCCAACGACCGCGGCTCACGCACTTGACCTGTTCCGTACATCATGGCTCCTCCTTGAGACCAGCTCTTACCATGGCCCCATCATCGCAGCACCGCGCATGAGCTGCCATCGATTTGCCTTACGCCCAGCTTTCCTTTTTGAAAGGTTGGACCGTACAGGCAAGAGACGCTTTCAAACGCATGCATCGCCGCGTTGAACTACAATGTGCTTCACCATATGTGCAGTACATTGGGTGCGCCAAGTTGGCGTACTCGTATCGAAAGGACCAGCCATGAGCTTCACTCGCAAGACTCTCAAAATCCTTGCTCTCATCTACTTTGTTTTGGGCATCGCCAGCCTCGTCACCGCCGGCGTCGGTATCGCCACGGGCGGTCTCGATTCCACGTACGGTTCGTACGCCACGCTCGCAGCGGTCGTGCTTATCGCCAAGGGTCTCGTCGACCTTGCCGCAGGCGTCGCCGGTATCAAGGGCGCCAACAAGCCTTCGCAGGTGGACGGCGCGTTTAAGCTCGGTATTGTTGCCGCGGTCGCCACGCTTGCCCAAGCGGTGCTCACGCTTCCCGCGTTTGGCGGCGACGCCATCAACTTTGGCGCCTTTGTCATCGTGGTGTACGACCTGTTCTTTGTTCAGCAGGCACACGCCGTTAAGGCCGAGAACAAGGACCGCCTATAAGCGCTCGCTTCTCATAACCTCTGCAGCCAAGCAACTAAAAAGGGCCGATCGCGCATCTCCGCGGTCGGCCCTTTACGTTTGCCTAGATAAAACCTGCCAAAATAAACCTGTCCCTTTTTGGTAGGTTGTTAGCTGTGGCGGTACTCAGCGATGATGAAGTCGATGTCGGTTTGAAGGGTGTCCAAATTTGCCAGGCGCTCTTTGTCGGCAGGGCGCGTGCGGTAGTAATACGGCGTCATCTGGAACACCGCCTCGATGTCGGCCTGGGTCTGAAGCGTAATGTTCGCAGACACCCGCTGCGTTCCGACTAACTCGAGCTCGGTGGTCTTCGGCAGCTTCTCATCGTTAAGGTACGGCGTGTCGTAGAGTACCTCCTTGAGCCCAAACAGATGACGGGCGCCCGGCACCACGGTGTAGAGCGAGCCCTCGGGCGCCAACACGCGGGCAAACTCGCGCTCGTTAAAGGGAGCAAAGAGCTCGGTCACCATATCGAAGGCGCTATCGGCCACGGGGATGTCCTTCATGTTGGCTACGAAGTAGGTCGCATCGCCGCGCTTGGCGGCAAGGCGCACCATCTCTTTGCCCAGGTCGAAACCGTAAGCATCCACGCCCGGCACCGCGCCCATGGC
>CABRZY010000261.1 GCA_902475475.1 uncultured Collinsella sp. | reverse complement strand
TGCTCCATTAGCTCAGTTGGATAGAGCAGGGGACTTCTAATCCCAAGGTCGACGGTTCGAATCCGCCATGGAGCACCAGAGAGTTTTTGAAGACCCGGTATAATGCCGGGTCTTTGCTTTTTGGGCATGTGGGCGTGCAGTGCTCCCTCAACAATAAGTCCGATGCAGCGATGCTGCACCGGACTTTCTACATCCCAGAATGGCTATCAGCCTTTGGCTGTTGGGCTTTTACGACTCCGTGGGCTCCACACCCAGCTCGTTGCGGACGAGCTCGAAGGCGGCGGCGATGGCCTTGTCCATGTCGTAGTACTTGTAGCCGCCCAGGCGACCGGCGAAGATCACGTCGCCCTCCTGCGCCGCCAGCTCCTCGTACTGCCTGTACAGGGCCTCGTTCTTGGCGTCGTTGATGGGGTAGTAGGGCTCGTCGCCGGGCTTCCAATCCGCCGGGTACTCGCGCGTGATGACGGTCTTCTCCTGCGTGCCGAACTCAAAGTGCTTGTGCTCGATGATGCGGGTGTAGGGGACCTCGCGCTCGGTGTAGTTGACCACGGCCACGCCCTGGTGGTCGGCCTCGTCGAGCGTCTCGGTCTCAAAGCGCAGGCTGCGGTACTCGAGCGTGCCCAGCTTGAAGTCGTAGAACGCGTCGATGGGGCCGCAGTAGATCGTCTTGGCGGCGATATCTGGCTCGGCGGCGGCCAGCTCCTTGTACTCCACGCCGCAGCGCACCTCGATGCCCTCGAGCATGTTGGCGACCATCTTGGTGTAACCGCCCATGGGGATGCCCTGGTAGCGGTCGTTGAAGTAGTTGTTGTCGTAGGTAAAACGGCAGGGGAGGCGCTTGATGATGCTGGCGGGCAGGTCCTTGCAGTCGCGGCCCCACTGCTTCTCAGTGTAACCCTTCACGAGCGTCTCGAAGATGTCACGGCCGACGAGCGACAGCGCTTGCTCCTCGAGGTTCTGCGGCTCGCCGATGTTCTCGGCGGCCACCTGCTCGGCGATCTTAGCCTTGGCGTCGGCCGGCGTGACGACGCCCGGCCACATCTTGGCGAAGGTATTCATGTTGAAGGGCATGTTGTACATGTTGCCGTGGAAGTTGGCGACCGGCGAGTTAACGTAGTTGTTGAACTCGGCGAAGCGGTTGACGTAGTCCCAGACGTCCTTCATAGAGGTGTGGAAGATATGTGCGCCGTAGCGGTGGACTTGGATGCCCTCGACGTCCTCGGTGTAGATGTTGCCGGCGATGTGGTCGCGCCGATCGATGACCAGGACTGACTTGCCGGCGCTCTTGGCGGCATTGGCAAAGACGGCGCCCGAAAGACCGGCGCCGACGACGAGGTAATCGTACTGGGACATGGATATGCTCCTTTGTATGTCGATTGGACAGTTACTTTAGTTTAGGGACAAACATATCTGATGTCTTTGTCCCAGGGATTAGTGTAGCAGATGCTCTTTCAACAGCTCTAGCGCATGTGCGTAGCCCTTCAGGCCCTCGCCGGTGATGGTGGCGAAGCAGGCTAGGCGTGCATAGCTCACCTGGCGGAAGTCCTCGCGGGTCTCGACGGCGCTGATGTGGACCTCGACGGCGGGGATGGCGACGGCTTTGAGAGCGTCCAGGATGGCCACACTGGTATGCGTGTAGGCAGCCGGGTTGATGACGATGCCGTCGACCTTGCCGTAAGCCTCCTGGATCTTGTCGACGATGCTGCCCTCGTGGTTGGACTGGAATATCTCAACCTCGTCAAAGCCCTGCGCGGCGCCTGCCTCCTGGCAGATCTGGACCAGACGGTCGTAGTTGTCGCTGCCATAGATGCCCGGCTCGCGAATGCCGAGCATGTTGAGGTTGGGGCCGTTGATGACGAGTGCTTTCATGGTTGCTTCCTTTGC
>CABRZY010000260.1 GCA_902475475.1 uncultured Collinsella sp. | reverse complement strand
GCAGGGGGCCGCCTTGACCACGATAGTCAGGGCGCCTGGCCAGCATCGTCGGGCAAGCACGCGAGCCTCTTCGGGGATATCCACGCCGTAGCGGTCGAGGGCCTCGGCACCATCAACCAGCCAAGCCACAGTTTGCGTGAGCTCGCGCTGCTTGAGAGTAAAGATGCGGCGGTAGCCGGTACCGAGCGCAGGGACCGCGGCGCCATTGACGGCAGCCTGCGGATCGCGCGGCCACGATGGGAATTCTCTTGTATCTTGAGGCACGGCGTCCGAAAAGGCGTTGACTGCCACAGCGACACCATAGACGGTCTCGGTCGGGATCAAGGCCAGGCCGCCGCGGCCGAGCACCTCGGCCGCGCGCTCGACGGCAAGCCGATGCGGCTCGCGCGTTCCCTCGTATACCCGATAGACCGTCTGCATGCGTATGCCAGCCCCTTACGCTCTGGTAAATGTTTGTTTGCTGAGGGGCATTTTCGCACGAAACGTTTAACCCATTTGCCCAGAGCGCATGTTGGTTTGGTGAGCGGCCGTAGTAGTCGGTGAAAGTGAGGGGGTCATTGGACTGCGACGAACTTCTTTGGCCTGCCGGCGTGGCGTTCTTGGGCGGCGTAGCGCTCGATGCTGTCTATCGTTATCATCCGACGGCCGTCGACGAGTTCAACATCGAGCTTTCCGGCTTTGACCAGCGCGGTAATCCGCGGAGCGGAGACTTTGAGGTCCAGCGCTGCGTCTTTAAATGTTCGGCACGCCGCTTCCCGAGCGTCCTCGTGGTCGATTTCGACTGAAAGCGTCACGACTTCGGCCGAGCGTTCGTACCTTGCCGGAGCCAAACCGTTGTTGAGGTCGTCGGCCAAAAACGCCATCACCGCCTCGGTGGCATGGGAGATTGCCTCTTCACGCGTATCGCCGTCGGCCAAGGCCCCAGGAATCTGCGGGAAGCTGGCACAATAGCCGTCGTCTTCTTTTATGAGAACGCAGTCATAGGTAAATCGCTGCCTCATTTTGCCTCCAACTACCATCCAGCTTGGCGACGAATGCTTGCCCACGTGCCCTTCTTTGGTCGATCACCACCAGAGCCGTTCACGGTGACAACACGGTCACCAGAAACATACTTAGCATGACTACCGACTTGCGCGACCTTCACGAATCCATCGTGTTTGAGTAGGGCAATGATTTCCCGAAAGGTAGGAGGTTGCATGGGCCGACCTCTTTCAGCCGTCCTAATTATAAACTACTTTATAATTTTTTCTAACCAGTTAATAAATATTACTGGCGCTGTTTGGGCTCGGTGACGATGGCTCGGACGATGCGGGGGCGATCGGTGAGGTCGCGGACGATGCGCACGTCCGAAAGACCCGCCTGGCGGCAGAGCTCGGCGGCGGCGTCGAGGGCGCCTTCGTAGAGCTCGCAGGCAAACAGGCCGCCGGCGCGCAGCATGTAGGGCGCCGCATTGAGCAGGCGGCGGAAAATATCGAGGCCGTCGGCACCGCCCTCGAGCGCCAGGTCGGGCTCAAAGTCCTTTACTTCGTGCGGCAGTGAGCGCATGACGTCGGTCGGGATGTAAGGCGGGTTGGAGACGAGCACGTCGAACGTACCCCATTCCTCGCGGGGGATAGAGCTCACCAGGTTCGTGAGGCTGAAGGCGACCTCATCGGACGTAAGCCCGAGCGCGTCGCGGTTTTTTGTCGCGAGGTCGATGGCGCGCGGTTCGATATCGGTAGCGGTGCAGGTGACATGGCCGCGGCGCTCCCAGGCAAGGGAAAGCGAGATGCAGCCTGTGCCGCAGCCGACCTCGAGAACGCGAGCGATACGGGGCTCGATCGGAGCGGGCGCGGCGGCATCCCGCACTGGAGCGGCCTCCTGGCGCTGAGCTGCCCTGGAACG
>CABRZY010000259.1 GCA_902475475.1 uncultured Collinsella sp. | reverse complement strand
GCCCGGCACGCGCCTTTCGGCGATTGGTCTGGAAAAGGAGACGGGAATCGGGCGCACGCCCATTCGCGAATCCTTTGTGCGCCTGCGTGAGCAGGAGCTGGTGGAAACGCGTCCCAAAAGCGGCACCTACGTCTCTAAGATCAGCATGGAACGCGCCGAAAACGCCTGCTTTTTGCGCGAGAAGCTCGAGAGAAGCGTGCTTATTAAATGCTGTTCGGCCGCCTCGCCCGAGCAAAAGCAGCGGCTTGAGCAGATTCTTACCGAGTCCGAGTCGCTCGACCATGGCGAAACGCGCCGTTTCTTTGACCTGGATAACCTGTTCCATGAGACATGTTTTGAGATTGCCGGTCGTCACATGTTGTGGGATTGGATGAAGAGCATCAACACGCATTTTGAGCGATATAACTGGTTGCGTATGGTGTCGCAGGATTTGGATTGGGAGCCGATTCGTCGGCAGCATCGCCGGATTCTCGAGGCCATTAAGAGGGGCGATACCGACGCGGCGAGCTATCTGGCAGAGACGCACCTGCACCTGATGCCCGAAGAGCAAGGTCCGGTTATCGCCTTGCATCCCGACTATTTTGAGCTGTCCAAAGACTCGGCCATCTAATCAATCCCCATATAAGTTGCGGTGAAATAGGGACTGTTTTGCGGCCTAGGTGGCGCAAACAGTCCCTATTTCACCGCAACTGCGTTGGGGCGTAACCGGGGCACAAAGCTGCGAGGTGCGTCTCTGCCAGATAACTCGCCGTCGCTGCGGCGCCGCTTGGAGGAAAAGACCGGAAGCAAGGGTCCATTCCTCCAGACGGCGCCGCAGCTGTTTTGATGGCTCGGCTTTTACCGAAGTGGCTCAGTTGAGCGCGACTGCCAGCCGATTATACAAAGCGGCTCGGGGGCGTGTCGCTTCCGTCACGTTCTATCAGCATACAAGACGGTTTTGGTTCTTGTTCGTGACGGAAACGGCGCGCTTCCGAGCCGCTTTAAAAGAAAGGGGGCGAGGTCTAGGGCACGCCCCCTTTCACGATAGAGAGCTAAACCTAGCCGCGGACCTTCTTGACGACGTCCATGGCCTCGCGGGCGATCTGCTCGACCTTGGAGAAGTCGCCGTCGGCAAACAGGGCCGGCTTAACCATCCAGGTGCCACCGCAGGCGATGATGGCGGAGGAGCTCAGGTACTCCTCGACGTTGGCGGTGCTCACGCCGCCGGTAGGCATAAAGCGGTGACCGACAAACGGAGCGGCGAGGGCCTTGATGGTGTTCAGGCCGCCATACTGGGACGCGGGGAAGAACTTGGTGACCTTGAGGCCCAGGTTCTCGGCTGCGGTGACCTCGGAGGGGGTCACGGTGCCGGGAAGGACGGGCAGGTCGATGTCGATGCAGTGCTTCACGACGTTCTCGTTGTAACCCGGGGAGACGATGAACTTGGCACCGGCTGCGCGGGCCTGCTCGACCTGCTCGACGGTCAGGACAGTGCCGGCGCCAACGCACATCTCGGGCTCGGCCTCGGCCATAGCGGCGATGCACTCGGCGGCGCAGGCGGTGCGGAAGGTGACCTCGGCGGACTTCATGCCAGCTGCCATAAGGGCGTGGGCGAGCGGAGCGGCGTCCTCGACCTTGTCGAGCACAACGACCGGCACGATGCCCAGGGACTCAAGCGTGGTGTAGAACTGATCGAACATGATGTTCCTTTCGATGTGTGGCGCGCATGGGCGCGTGATTGCCAAATGTGCTGGTCAGGAGCCGATTTTGGATTGGTTATCGGAGGCACTGCTTGGGGTTCAAGCAATTCCAAAACCGGCTGCTCGACCAGTCATGTAGGGAATGCCAGGCAAAACCGGAATGGGACTGGTGGTTTTGCCCGGCCGGAGGAATCGGGGAGCGGGCCGCAGGGGTCAACTATGCGATTGCAGCC
>CABRZY010000258.1 GCA_902475475.1 uncultured Collinsella sp. | reverse complement strand
ACCTTTCGCCACATTTCAAATCAATACGACGATTATACCCAGCGCTCAAAAAAGTCGGCAGTTAGGGACGTTCCTTTTCTGCCGGCACTTTAGGAACGTCCCTAGCTGTCGCCTAGTCATTTAAGAGCGTCCCCAATGACTACCCAATGACTAGGCCCGATTTGGGGCGCGCCTGCCCCTGGGGTATCATGGCTTGGTTGATATATCTGCATTTACGCGCCTTGTAGGAAGGGGCTGCGCCCATGGCTTTTGAGCCCGCTCAACATAGCTTTATCACGCTCGAGGGCGTCGACGGCGCCGGCAAGTCCACGCAGGCGCGTCTGCTTGCCCGCGCGCTCGAACTCGCTGGCTACCAGGTTGTGAGCCTGCGCGAGCCGGGCGGTACCGCCATTAGCGAAAAGATCCGTGCTCTGCTGCTCGACCCCGCCAATACGGCGATGGGAGACACCTGCGAGTTGCTGCTCTACGAGGCGGCGCGTGCCCAGTTGGTGCACGAGGTCATAGCTCCCGCCCTCGCGGCCGGCAAGGTAGTCCTGTGCGATCGCTTCTACGACTCCACGACCTGCTACCAGGCGTTTGCCGATGGCCTCGACCGTCAGATGGTACGCGATGCCAACAACCTGGCTGTCGCCGGTACGCATCCGGCGCTCACGCTCGTCTACCACATCACGCCCGAGCAGGCGGCGCTGCGCATGGCAGCTCGTGGTGCGGCAGATCGCATGGAGGCAAAAGGCATAGCCTTCCAAGAGCGCGTTTACCAGGGATTTTGCGCCATTGCTGCCGAGGAGCCAAACCGCGTAAAGCTCATCGACGCCACTGCGACCGTCGAGGAAGTCTTCGAGAAGACGGTCGAGCAGATTCGCGCGTACGGTCTCGACATTTCGCAAGATGCTGTCGCCGCCGCGCTTGCCAAGGAGGCCGAGTAACGTGGCCCCCGCTCAGGCAAGCCTGCTGGCCAAGCTCGACACCCAAGAGCGCGTTCGCGATTTTTTGACCAACGCCGTCGCCAGCGGCCGCGCATCGCACGCCTACCTGTTTTTGGGCGCTCCCGGTGCCGGCAAGCTCGATGCCGCATGGGCGCTCGCCCAGGCCTTCCTGTGCGAGCAGGACGGCTGCGGAGCATGCGACAGCTGCGTACGCGTTGCTCGGCATACGCATCCTGACGTGCACTATTACACGCCCGAGAGCGCCACAGGCTACCTCATTGCCCAGACCCGCGAGCTGCTCGATGACGTGCCGCTGGCGCCCATCCGTGCCAAGGCCAAGGTCTACATCATCGATCGTGCCGAGCAACTGCGCGCTAACACCGCCAACGCGCTGCTCAAGACGCTCGAGGAGCCGCCCGAGGGCGTTATGTTCATCTTGTTGGGCACCTCGGCAGACGTGATGTTGCCCACCATCGTGAGCCGCTGTCAGTGCGTGCCGTTTCGGCTGGTGTCGCCCACCGTGGCCGCGCAGGCCGTGAGCCGCGCGACGGGTCAGGATCTCGCGCGTTGCCGCATGGCGGTCGCCGTGGCGGGAAGCCCCACACGCGGCATCGAGTTCCTTAAGAGTGCCGAGCGCCAGGATGCTCGCCGCCAAATGGTCCGCGCCATCGATTCGCTCATCGCTGCCGACGAGGCTGATGTGCTCAGCCGCGCCAAGTCGCTCATCGTCGCCGTTAAGGCGCCGCTCGCCGAGGTCAAGTCCACACAGGAAAAGGTGCTCGAGCAAAACGCCGACTACCTGTCGCGTGGAGCATTGAAGCAGCTTGAGGACCGCAACAAGCGCGAACTCAACGCGCGCGAGCGTTCGGGTATCATGGAAGCGCTGGCGAGCGCGCGGACGCTCATGCGCGACGTGCTGCTGACACTTCAGGACGAGGCGGCCGACGTCATGAACGAAGACGTGCGCGACACGATCGGGCGGCTTGCCGCCGCGACGAATGTTGCGGATGCCACCCGGGCGCCTGCGGGTCGAACCACAGGTCGCGCGAGGCGT
>CABRZY010000257.1 GCA_902475475.1 uncultured Collinsella sp. | reverse complement strand
CGAGCCATTGCGGCCCGACCGCCTTCGGCGCGGTGCTCACGCTTAAGGCGTAAGGCCTGGAGTCTATCGATTTCTATTGCCTCGGCGGTGGGCGGGTTGTGACAACCTTCCCGCCGCTTTTGTGTGGGGCCAAATAGAACAACCCAATTGACCACTAAACCGTTTCACCATCATGCGTATGGGCTAGAATGGCTCTGGCATTTATGTAACTAAAACCAATGAGAGGCAAGGTAGCGGGAATGGCTGAGATGACGCTCGAGGGTGTGGACGCTCGTCCCGAGGACTCTGCGTTTGCCCTGGGCCGCGTGCATTCGATTGAGACGATGGGAACGGTCGATGGACCCGGCATCCGCTTTGTGGTGTTTGTTCAGGGCTGCCCCATGCGCTGTGCGTATTGCCACAACCCCGATACCTGGTCGGTTAACGGCGGCACCATGGTGACCGTCGAGCACCTGATGGACGAGTTCCAGAGCAACCACGAGTTCTATCGCAGCGGCGGAATTACGGTGTCCGGCGGCGAGCCGCTCCTACAGCCTGAGTTTTTGGCCGACCTGTTCCGTGCAATGCACAACAACCCCGATGGCCGCGTGCATACCTGCTTGGACAGCTGCGGCTATGCGTTCGATCCCAACCACCCCGAGAAGTTCGATGCCGTTCTCAACGAGACCGACATGGTGCTGCTCGACATCAAGCATGCCGATCCGGCTGAGCATAAAAAGCTGACCGGCTGCGATCCTGCACGTATCCTGGCGTTTGGCGATGAGCTGGCGCGACGCAGGATCAAGGTCGTTATCCGTCACGTGGTGGTGCCGGGCATTACCGACACGGTGGAGGAGTGCGAGGCACTCGGTCGCCTCATCGCTCCATGGCACAACGTGGTGGGCCTGGAAATGCTGCCGTATCACACGATGGGTGTCGTCAAGTACGAGCAACTGGGCATTCCCTATAAGCTCGAGGGCGTGCCCCAGATGGATACCGCGCGCATGCCCGAGTTGCGCAATGCCGTTATGACCGGCATGAAAAAGCGCCGTGCGGAGCTCAAAAACGCTATCGGATAGCATGCCATTTTCGTTCCCCAAGGGCACTCATTGGGGACAGACTTAAATGAGTGCCCCTGGGCACCTAGTTGATTGCTAAAGAGCCCCGTCCTAAAAAGACTGCTCTCTGGGTTGCGGTGAGATGCGCAACAGAATCGTGCCATTTGGATAAATACGCTTGTGGTTTCTTTAAAGACACCTTAAACGCCGCTGAATATCTTTGGAAAGAAATGCCTGCTCGGTATCATGCTGCTCGTATATAAACGGTGGCAGTCAGGAGACCACGTGCGAAACATCGCATCGCGGGACGAGTGTGTGCCGCAGCATGGCAGCAGATATAAGACGAAGGGCACGTCTTCGCGTGGCCTTGCCAGCGCTCGCATCCGCGTGAGGAAGATTGCCGCCATTGGGATGCTAACGTCGGCGGTTATTATCCTCGGAATTACCGCCAAAACCTACGCGTCGGAGCGAATGGCACACTCAGATGCGTTAACGGTACAGACGCAAAACAAAAAGGTCTCTGAATCTAAAGTCACCGCAAGTCAAACCCTGTCGACAGCGAACCTCAAGACGGGGCTTTCGAAGGCGGACTTTAACGATATCCCTTCGAGTGATACCGTTCAGACCTTCTCGTTGGTGGATAACAAGATTCCTACCTTGGAGGATAAGAGCCTTGCTTCGCTCCAGGATGCCCTGAGCCGGGCGCAGGAGCTGGGTGAAGTGGGCGTAGTGTTCTACGACCTATCGAGCGGTAGAGGCGTGACGTATAACGCCGATGTCGAGGTGTATGGAGCGAGCAGTTACATGCGCTCTATATTTGCGAGACGTTGGTCGAATCGGGTCAGGTGTCGCTCGATTGGCCTTTAGCCACGTATGGTGGTTACAGTATGGGCTGGCAGGCGGTGCGCGACTTGATCGAGGCTGCGGTCGTTTATTCAGACAACGATTCGTTTATTGCGCTT
>CABRZY010000256.1 GCA_902475475.1 uncultured Collinsella sp. | reverse complement strand
ACCAGGCAGATGCGCTGGTCGATATCCTTGGGCATCTTGCAGTAATACTCATGCGGCTCGTGGGTGACCTCGTCGCGCTCCATGCCGATATGACCCACGCGAGCGGAGGGCACCAGGTCGAGGATGCCGTCGACCATGCCAAGACCGGCGCGCAGGATAGGTACGATAGCGAGCTTTTTGCCGGCAAGCTGCTTAAACGTAGCAGTGGTGATGGGGGTCTCGACTTCGACGTCTTCCATGGGCAGGTCGCGCATGGCCTCGTAGCCGTCAAAGAGCGCAAGCTCGCGCACGAGCTGGCGGAACTGGTTGGTTCCGGTCGACTTATCGCGCAGGATCGACAGCTTGTGCTGGACGAGCGGATGGTCGACAAGCGTCACGCGAGACGCATCGTAGGTAACGGTCATGGGTTGATTGCCCCTTTCGTTGCGGCCGCAAAACGGCCTTGCTGACATGGTGCGCAGCGATGTTGCCGCCGCGCGCCATGCATAAGTTTAGCGGTTCGTTGTATCGAGCGGCCCGTCGCAGCCCTACCGCGCGGTGCCGAGCGAGCGCTTGACGGCATCACGCCAACCAGCGAGGTTGCTCTCACGGCGCTCGGCGGACATGTGAGGATGGAAGATCTTGACGATCTGGGCGTTTTGCTCCAGCTCCTCCAAGTCCTCCCAATAGCCGACGGCAAGGCCCGCCAGGTACGCGGCACCGATCGCTGTGGTCTCGACCGTCTCGCACTGCAGCACGGGGATATCCAGCAGATCGGCCTGGAATTGCATGATGAACTCGTTGCGCGAGGCACCGCCGTCGACGGACAGGCGCTCAATCGCAAGCCCCACGTCCTGTTCCATGGCGCGCAGCACGTCGTAGCTCTGATAGGCCATGGACTCGCAGGCGGCACGCACGATGGTTGCACGGCTCGAGGCACCAGTCAGGCCGCACACGATACCGCGGGCATGCGGGTCCCACCAGGGAGCACCCAAGCCCGCAAAGGCGGGAACGAAGTAGCAGCCCTCGTTGTCGCTAATCGAGGTGGCAAGCTGCGCCGACTCGGTCACGTTTGAGATGATGCCCATGTTGTCGCGCAGCCAGTTCATGGTGGAGCCGGCGGCAAAAATGGAGCCCTCGAGCGCATAGCTAATCTTGCCGTCCGCGGCGATACCAATCGTGGAAACCAGGCCGTTCTTGGATTCGACGATCTCGTCACCGGTATTCATGAGCATGAAGCAGCCCGTACCGTAGGTGTTCTTGGTCTGACCGGGATGGAAGCAGCAGTGGCCGAACAACGAAGCCTGCTGGTCGCCCGCCACGCCCATAATGGGCGGCATATTGGTCATAATATCGCTCGCGACGCGGCCGTAGTCACCCGAGCTCCAGCGAACCTCGGGCATCATGGAGCGCGGAATGTCGAAGAGCGCCAGCAGGTCGTCATCCCATTCGAGCGTATGGATGTTGAAGAGTGCGGTACGGCTAGCATTGGTGTAGTCGGTAGCAAAGACCTGGCCACCGGTGAGATTGTAGATGAGCCACGTGTCGATGGTGCCAAACATAAGGTCGCCCGCCGCCGCGCTCTCGCGCGCGCCGTCGACGTTATCGAGAATCCACTGCACCTTGGAGGCCGAGAAATACGGGTCGAGCGTAAGCCCCGTGCGGGAGCGCACCAGCTCTTCTGCGCCCCGCTCAACCAAATTATCGATCTGAGACGCGGTACGACGGCACTGCCACACGATGGCGTTATAGATGGGCTGACCGCTCACGCGGTCCCAGACCACCGTGGTCTCACGCTGATTGGAGATGCCGATGGCGGCGATGCGGTCGGAATGAATCCCGCTCTTAAACTGGACCTCCATCATGACCGCAATCTGGCTGGCAAGGACCGCCATGGGGTCTTGCTCCACCCAGCCGGGGCGCGGGAAGCTGGTTTTGACGCTGCGACGTGCCTGCGCGACGATGCATCCGTACTCGTCGACGATGGTCGCAAGTACCGAGGGTGTCGCGACGCCTCGACCATCG
>CABRZY010000255.1 GCA_902475475.1 uncultured Collinsella sp. | reverse complement strand
ATCGGCGACCATGCGGGCCATCTTCTTGAGCTTGCGGGTTCGGAAATCCCGCGGGGGGGGTTGCTCAATGCAATCCAAACCTGGAGGCGACACGGATGGGAACATGCCCCTACCCTAGCAACGGAAGGAGCGACCCATGACAGAACAGGAAATCGCCGGGGAGATCAACGGCTACAAACAGCAGCTTGAGCAGAGCGACTACAAGGTCATGAAGGCGGTGGAGCGCATCTTCTCCGCATCGTCCATCACCGACCTGCTCTCGGCCATCGCCGCAGCTGCCAAGGAGGTGGCCGAGATCATCTCGCAGCGCCAGACGTGGCGCGACCGCATCAACGAGCTGGAAGCCATGGAGCCCGACCAGCCGGAAGCGCCGCAGGAGTAGCGAGCGCCCCTTCGGGGGCGCTTTTCTTTTGCCCGGCGACACCTCGCGGACAATCGCGGCAGCGATTCGAGGAGGTGAGAAAACGAATGACCGACGTGCTGGAAATCTTCGCGCCGTACGGCCCCGGGTCGCTTTTCGGCGCGCTGCTCGTCCTAGTGGTCCTGTACTTCGGCAAGCAGTTCCTCGAAGAGTTCAAGGCCCAGAACGAGCGCAAGGCGAACATCGACCTCAAGCGCGAAGAGCGAAAGCAGGACGAGGTGAACGAGCGGGCGCAGCGCGACCGCGAGCGCAGCCAGATGGAGGGCCGCATCGCCGCGCAGATGGAGCGCAGCAACGCGCTGATGGAGGCTATGAAGGCGCTCATGGAGTCCGTCGTGACCTCCAACGAGGTGCTGCACGCCGACCTGGCGAACAGCCAGGCGCGCAGCCAGGGCATGGCGGCGAAGGTCGACCACATCGCCGACCGCGTTGACCTGCTCTACAAGGAATCGGCTCGATAGAAAGGAATCCGAAATGACAGAAATGCAAGCAATCGCAGCCATCGTGCTGTCTTTCGCCGTGCCGTTCGCGGTACAGCTGATCAAGACCGAGGCCATGGCCGGCAAGGCCGCGCGCATCCTGGCGCTGGGCTGCTCGCTCCTGGCGGGCGTCGTGACCGGCTTCGTGGGCGGCGTGCCCGCAGACCCGGGCGCATGGGTCACGTGCGCCTTCGCCGTGGTAGGCGGCGTGCAGGCGGCCTACACGCTGTTCAAGTCGGTAGGCATCACATCCAAGTGGCTCGACGCCCTGTTGGGCGTGACCGTAGGCGGGAAGGAGTAGGCAATGGCTAAACTGTTCATCATCTGCGGCCACGGCGCTGGCGACCCTGGCTGCTGCGCAGGCGGCTGCACCGAGGCCGAGCGCGTTCGCGCCCTGGGCCAGCGAATCAAGGAACTGGGCGGTTCCGAGGTCGAGCTGGGCGATACGTCCCGCAACTGGTACGCCGACGGCGGGCTTAACCGCCTGAGCACCGACGCGCCAGTGGTGGAGCTGCACATGGACGCCAGCGGCATCGCCACGGCCCACGGCGCGCACGTCATCATCAAGGAGGGCTTTGAGCCTGACGAGTACGACAATGCGCTGGCCGACAAGCTGGCGGCGTTCATGCCCGGGCGCTCCGAGAAGCTGGTGCGCCGTTCCGACCTCGCGAACCCGAACCGAGCCGCCGCGCGCGGCATCAACTACCGCCTGTGCGAGAACGGCTTCATCGACAACGACGGCGACCGCGAGAAGTTCAACGGCAACCTGGACGAGCTGGCGCGCATCTACCTGGAATGCTTCGGCATCACTGCTGGAAGCGCCCCCGCAGCCGTCCCGCAGCCGCAGCCTGCGCAGCAGGAAACGACCGAGAACTTCGGCGGCACCTACCGCTGCACTGTGGACTACCTGCGCGTGCGCGACGCCCCCGGCCTGGGCGGCACCGAGATGGCGCACTATTCCAGCGGCGAGACCGTGACGCTGGATAACTGGTACAAGATCGCCGACGGCTACGTTTGGGGCCGATACACGGGCTACAGCGGCGCAACGCGCTACATCGCCGTGGGCAAGGCCACGGGCAAGCCAGAGGCCGACGACTATCTGGTGAAGGTGGGATAGGCCATGCCGTACCCGAGCCCCGCAGACGAGGAGCGCAACGGCGG
>CABRZY010000254.1 GCA_902475475.1 uncultured Collinsella sp. | reverse complement strand
TCCAGCCGCGGCGGCGACGCCAACGAACGCGCCCGTCACGCACATGCCCATCGCTCACGACGCAGCGGCGGGCGCGGATTCGGGCATTGCAATCAAAAACACGCTCTCGGCCGACGATTTTCGTCGCATGATGAACCAGATGAAGGGCGGGGCGCCGACTAAATCCACGCAAGCCGCGACCCCCACCTCACCCATGCCGGCACCGACCGTGCCGGCCGAGCAGAATACGGATGGAGCCCCGCTCGCCGCGAACTCAAAATTTACCTTTGAGAACTTTGTCTACGGCCCCGAAAACAGCCATGCCTATCGCTCGGCACTCAAGTTTGCCGCCCTCGCGGACGAGCGCGGCACATGCACATCACTGTTCATCTACGGCAAATCGGGCCTGGGCAAGACGCACCTGCTGCTTGCCATCAAAAACGAGCTCGCCGAGAAGTCGCCCGAGATTAAGGTCAAGTATGCCAACTCCCAGGCATATCTGGACGACCTGATGACCGAGTTCGACCGTCAAAAGAAGAGCAACGCTCCCATCATGCAGGCGTACCACGGCGTGGACGTGCTCATCATCGATGACATCCAAAACATCATCGGCAAGCGCGCGAGCGTGGACTACTTTTTCCAGCTCATGGACGAGTTCATCCGCAACAACAAGAAGGTCGTCATCGCGGCAGACCGCGCCCCCAAGGACCTAAGCATGGACGAGCGTCTGACCAGCCGCTTCAACGCCGGCATGCTCTGCCTGGTTGCAGAGCCCAGCTACGAGATGAAATACAAGATCTTGCAGCGCTATTACGAGAACACCATCGTCGCCGCCCCCGAGGCAGGCGACGACTCGCTGCTGGCGGCCTATGGGGGCGACGGCGGGCACCTGACCGACGAACACTTTAAACACATGGCCGAGGTCTCGGGCACCAACATCCGCGAACTCGAGAGCTTTTGCGAGCGCTGCGCCGGCGAGGCGGGTGACCGCGAGCGCGAGGGCGGGGAGCTCACCTTTGACGATATCGACGCCATCGCCAGCCAGTACTTCGACACATCGGCCAAAAAGATCAACGTCCAGACGGTTCAGTCCGTCATCGAAGAGCAGTACGGCGTGACACACGAGGAGCTCATCGGCCCGCGTCGCAACGCCAATATCGCCAAAGCACGCCATATCGCTATCTACCTGGCCATCGAGATGTGCGAAATGACGACCACGGCGGTGGGCGCCGAATTTGGCAACCGCAACCACTCGACCGTCAGCACGAGCTACAAAAAGGTCCAGAAGATGATCCAGGAAGACCGCACCGTCACCGAAGACCTCAAGTCACTGCGCGATAAAATTACACTGCGCTCGTAGGGAAATAGAGACACCTGTTGAAAACTTGTCGAAACCACGGGCATAAGGTGTTTAAAACCCAACCCGCGGTGATGAAAAGTTTTGCGCAGGTTTTGAACGTGGAAAACCACCCCCGTTGCACACAGGTTGCTGTCGATTCTCTTTCTGGGTCTGACCTGCGTCTTTGGGAGTAATCAACAGTTTCGTCAGTGCTATTACTATTATTAAGATATTTATATCTATAGAAAGGTATTAAAAGATGAAGTTCACCGTCAGCCAGAGCTCGCTTACACAAGCCATCGGCGTCGTTATGAAGGGCGTCGCTTCGGCATCCACCCTTCCCATCCTGTCGGGCGTGCTCGTCAAGGCGCAAGACGGCATCTTGGAATTCCAGACCTCTAACTACACCATCTCGATCCGTCATCGCATCGCGGCACATGTCGAAGAAGAGGGCGAGATGGTTATCCCTTGTAAGATGCTCTCCAATATCACCAAGACCCTCCCCGATGCCCCGGTCACCTTTGAGCTGTCCGAGCGCCAGGTGCTGATTGGTTGCGAGAAGAGCTCTTTCCGCCTGAACACGCTCGATGCTAATGACTTCCCCGAGTTTCCGGCCTATGCCATCGAGAGCGCCGTGGAACTGCCGACCGATATCTTGTCCGAGATGGTCGGCCGCGTGTGGCGCGTCACCTCGACCGACAAGGCCCGCCCCATCCTGGGTGGCGTGCACATGAAGGTCGAGAACAACACCGTGCGCCTGGTGGCGACCGA
>CABRZY010000253.1 GCA_902475475.1 uncultured Collinsella sp. | reverse complement strand
ACACCCAGGCGCATGAGGATGTCCATGGCCGGCGCCGGTCGTCCCGGTGCGGGCCTGCCGTTCTTTAGCGGCTCGGACGCCTCGCAGCAAAAGGGGAGCGGCACCGACACGCTCAAGCAGTTCGCCACCAACCTGACGCAGAAGGCGCGCGACGGCGAGCTCGACCCTGTAATTGGTCGCGAAAAGGAAGTCCAGCGCATGATGGAAATTCTTTCGCGTCGCACCAAGAACAACCCGCTTATCCTGGGTGACCCCGGCGTGGGCAAGACGGCCATCGTCGAGGGCCTGGCGCAGCAGATCGCTGCCGGCAACGTGCCCGAAAACCTTATGAACCAGAACATCTGGACGCTCGACCTGCCGGGCCTCGTTGCGGGCGCCAAGTATCGCGGTGAGTTTGAGGAGCGCCTCAAGAACGTGATCCAGGAGGCCACCGAGGCTGACGACGTCATCCTGTTTATTGACGAGATGCACACCATCATCGGTGCCGGTTCTGCCGAGGGCTCCATCGACGCGAGCTCCATGCTCAAGCCCGTGCTCGCGCGCGGTGCCTTCCAGATTATCGGCGCCACCACGGCCGAGGAATTCCGCAAGTACCTCACCAAGGACCCGGCCTTCGAGCGTCGCTTCCAGACCATCGATGTCGAGGAGCCGAGCGTCGAGGACACGGTCAAGATCCTGACCGCACTCAAGCCGCGCTACGAGGAGCACCACCATGTGCGCTATACGCAGGGTGCTATCGAGGCCGCCGCGAACCTTTCCAACCGCTATATCCAGGATCGCTTCCTGCCCGATAAGGCCATCGACCTCATTGACGAGGCCGGCGCCCGCGCCCGCATCGCCGCGAATTGTGCACCCGAGCCGGTGCGCGAGGCCGAGCATCGCGTGGAGGAGCTTAAGGCTGCCGCGCAGGAGGCCACCGAGAGCGACGACATGAACAAGGCCGCTGAGATCACCGAGCAGCAGAAGGCCGCCGAGATTGAGCTCGCCGAGGCCAAGGCCGCCTGGACCGCCGAGCTCGACGCCAGCCCGCTCACCATCGACGTCGCCCAGATTGCCGACATCGTGTCCGTGACCTCTGGCGTGCCGGTTTCCTCGCTCACCGAGAGCGAGAGCCGGCGCCTGCTGCAGACCGAAAGCGTGCTCAAGACGCGCATCATCGGCCAGGATGAGGCAGTCGAGGCCGTCGCCAAGGCCGTGCGCCGCAGCCGCTCGCCGCTCAAGGACCCGCGTCGTCCCGGTGGCAGCTTTATCTTCCTTGGTCCCACCGGCACAGGCAAGACCGAGCTCGCCAAGACGCTCGCCGAGTACCTCTTTGGCAGCAAGGACGCGCTCATCAGCTTCGATATGTCCGAGTTCGGCAGTGAGTTCGAGGTCTCCAAGCTCATCGGTAGCCCTCCGGGTTACGTGGGCCACGACGAGGGCGGTCAGCTTACCAAGGCCGTTCGTCGTCACCCGTACTCGGTCGTGCTGTTCGACGAGATCGAGAAGGCGCATCCCGACATCTTCAACATCTTGTTGCAGGTGCTGGAGGAGGGCCGCCTGACCGATAGCCAGGGCAAGACGGTCGACTTCCGCAACACCGTGATCATCATGACATCCAACGTGGGCGCCCGCGAGATCGCGCAGGATGCGAGCGTCGGTTTTGGCACCACCGGTGAGCAGGGTCTCACGTCGAGCGAGATCAAGGGGCGTGCGATGGGCGAGCTCAAGCGCCTGTTCCGCCCTGAGCTGCTCAACCGTATCGACGATATTGTGGTGTTCCAGAAGCTCTCGGGCGAGAACCTGACCAAGATCGCGCACCTGCTGGTGGACGACCTGCGTCAGCGCCTGATCGCAAACGGCATGAACATCAAGCTCACCGATGCGGCCTATGACAAGATCGTGGCCGAGGGCACCGACCTCACCAACGGTGCGCGTCCGCTGCGCCGTGCTATTCAAAAGCTCATCGAGGACCCGCTGTCCGAGGAGCTCCTGGCCGGCGAGTGGGGCGAGGGCGATACCGTCCTGTGCGACGTGGCCGATGGCAAGTTTGTCTTTAGCCACGGCACGGGCGAGATCCCCGCACCGCGTCCGGCGGGCACACTCGGTGGCGATACCGTCCCGGCGCGTAGCCGGTAATCTTGTAGTCCATGG
>CABRZY010000252.1 GCA_902475475.1 uncultured Collinsella sp. | reverse complement strand
GATTGCACGGCGCCGTTGGCAATCATGGCCTCCAGGCGTGCCACGCGCTCGGCCAATGCCTCAATCGTTAAATCGGCCTCGGGACGCGCCAGACGCGTGCAGGCAATCTCGAGCACCAGGCGCACGTCGCTCGCGCCCCTCATCTCCAGTGCGGCATCGTCGAGCACCGTCAGCACGCGGGCCAGGCGGTCGGCAGGATGCTCGCCAAAGGCAGCGGCCTCGGCAGCAAGCGCCTCGGCCTGCTCGGAGCCGCCCTCAAACAGCTCGGCACGGGCACCGGCAACGCAGGCAACGTACACGTCGCGCACATGCGCCACCAGGTCGCGCGTCAGCTCCAGCAGGTCATTGCCCTCCTCGACCTGCGCACGGATCAGTCCATAGAGCTCGGCAACATCGCGATCGGCAATGGCGCGGGAAAACTCGCCCAGAATCTGGTCCGAAACCTCGCCCAAAAGCGAGCGGGCGTCGTCCGCATGCACAGAACCGTTGCCAAAGACGCTCAGCTGCTCCAGCGTGGAAAGCGCGTCGCGCATACCGCCCTTGGCATGGCGCGCCACAATGGCGAGTGCCTCGTCGTCGTAATCGAAGCCCTCCTGCTCGCACACGTAGGACAGTCGATGCGCAATATCCTCGTTGCCGATGCGGTGGAAATCGAAGCGCTGGCAGCGCGAGAGGATGGTCTCCAGAATCTTTTGCGGGTCGGTAGTGCACAGCACAAAGATCACGTGCGCCGGCGGCTCCTCGAGCGTCTTGAGCAGCGCGTTGAACGCCGCCGTCGTGAGCATGTGGACCTCGTCGATGATATAGATCTTGTACTTGCCGCGCACCGGGGCAAAGTTGACGGAGTTGATGATCTCCTCGCGCACGTTGTCCACGCCGGTACGGCTTGCAGCATCGAGCTCGTAGACATCCGGGTGGTTGCCCTCGGCGATGAGCTCGCACTCCTCGCAAGTGCCGTCGGGCATGCAGCCGCTTGCACCCTCGGCGCGCGCCGCCTCGGCATTGCGGCACAGCAGTGCCTTGGCCAGAATGCGCGCCATGGTGGTCTTGCCCGTGCCGCGCGGTCCGCAGAACAGGTAGGCGTGGGACAGGCGCCCCTCGGTGATGGCGTGCTCGAGCGTCGAGACGATATGCTGCTGGCCCACCACGGAGTCGAAGGTGAGCGGGCGATACTTTCGGTACAACGATTCCATGGGTGCTCCCCCGGGTATACTGAGTCTTGTTGCCGCGACGGCCAAGCGGTCGCACGGCATACTGCATTTATAATAACCCGTACGGCGAGCCCGCCGCGATAGGAGTCCAAAGAGCATGGCAGACGCAGAGAGCAACCTCGTTCCCTCCGAAGCAGCCGACCAGGTCGAGGTCGCGCTCGAGGAGCAGGCCGCAGCCGACGACGGCATCCTGTACCTCAACGAGTACCAGTACGAAAACGACCTGGTCACCGACTTCGCCCGCCTGGTCGCCTCGCCCAGGCGTCGCGGCTCGCTGTATGTCGCCGCGGCAATTGCCGCGCTCATCGGCATCGGCATGCTGGTGGCCGGCGGCAACTGGATCAAGTTTGGCGTCGTCCTGATCGTATTCGGCGCCTTTTTGGCCTGGTGGAGCAAAAACCTGCACCACACCCTCGCCCGCGACTTTATCGACGCCGTCGAGGCCGACGAGTCCATGGGTGGCCGCTATCGCCGCGTCGCCGCCAACGAGGACGGCCTGATGGTTTGGGGCAAGAGCGGCAAGTCGCAGTTCTTCCCGTTTGAAAAGCTCGACCACGTGCTCGACGGCGAGCGCATCTTTGTGGCCATGTTCGCCGACCAGGGCGTGACGATCCCTAAGGACACCTTTGTCCGCGGCGATGCCGAGCAGTTCGGTCCCTTCCTCAAGGCGCGCATCAACAAAAAACTCCGCATCGAGACCAAGAAGAAGAAAATGAAGGCCGAGAAGGCCGCTGCCGAAGCCAAACAGGGCGACAAGCCCCAGGAGACCAAGCGCAAGCAGAAGAAGAACAAGAAGAAGCGCTAAGGCCAAGCCAGACAGGCAGCCTCGCATCCCGCTATCCTCCCCATGCACCCGAGCGTGCTACACTAGCAGCATCTATGCCACCGCGAACGGCTCGGCTCCGCGCCCGCCACTCGCAAACGAACTTTAAACGCACGAGGGCCGGCACCGTTGATAAGGGGGA
>CABRZY010000251.1 GCA_902475475.1 uncultured Collinsella sp. | reverse complement strand
ACATTGCCACCGAGGTCGCCAAGTCAAAAATCGAGATGGGCAAGGCCGTCTTCGACCCCGCCCGCGAGCGCTCCAAACTCAACAACCTCGCCGGCCGCGCGCCCGAGCGCTACGAGGCCCAGACCATCACCCTGTTTCGTCTCCTCATGAGCATGAGCAAGGCCGAGCAGCAGCGCTACATCAACGAGCTCAAGGGCATCACGGTGTCGCAAAAGGCCCATGCCACGGCCGTAGGCTTCTATACGCCCTTCCCCCAGACGGCCTCCGTTGCCTGTCAGGGCGTGGAAGGCGCTTACAGCCAAATCGCCGCGTGCAAGCTCTTCGACGTGCCCGACATCGCGTTCTTTGAGACCTTCGAGGGCGTCATGCGCGCCGTGCGTGACGGCTTCTGCGAGTTTGGCGTGCTACCCATCGAAAACTCAACCGCCGGATCGGTCAACGCCGTCTACGATCTGCTCGCACAGTTCGATTTCCATATCGTGCGCTCACTGCGCCTCAAGATCGATCACAACCTGCTCGTCAAGCCCGGCACCAAGCTCGCAGACGTGCGTGAGGTCTACAGCCATGGCCAGGCCATCGCCCAGTGCGCCGGCTTTATCGAGGCCCACGGCCTGCACGCCACCAAGTACCCCAACACCGCCATGTCGGCGGAGATGGTTGCCAACTCCGAACGCACCGACGTCGCCGCCATCGCCTCGCGCAGCTGTGCGTCGCTCTACGGCCTGGAGGTGCTGGAGCCCAACATCCAGGACTCGGACAACAACTACACGCGCTTTGTCGCCATCAGCCGGGAGCCGCGCGTCTACCCCGGCGCCAACCGCACCTCGCTCATGATCACCACGGCCAATGAGCCGGGCGCCCTCTACCGCGTGCTCGAGCGCTTCTATGCACTCAATATCAACCTCATCAAGCTCGAGAGCCGCCCCATCCCCGGGCACGACTTTGAGTTTATGTTCTACTTTGACCTGGACTGCCCCTTTGGCAGCAAGGCCCTCGACGACCTGCTCGATTCCATCGACGACGTGTGCGAGAGCTTTACCTACTTTGGCAGCTACACGGAGGTGCTCTAGATGACCGATACCGCCACAACCCGTCCCTACGGCGTGCTGGGCCGTGTGCTGGGCCACAGCTACACTCCGACCATCTACAAAGAGCTCGCGGGGCTCGAGTACGTGCGCTTTGAGCGCGAGCCCGAGGATCTTGCGGCCTTTATGACCGGCAACGAGTGGGAAGGCACCAACGTGACCATCCCCTACAAGCGCGCCGTCATGGAATACCTGGACGAGCTGAGTCCGCTGGCCGAGCGCATGGGCAACGTCAACACCATCACGCGCCTGCCTGACGGTCGCCTGCGCGGCGACAACACCGACTACTTTGGTTTTCAGTGCCTGGTCGAGGAGTTGGGCGTAAAGGTTTCCGGCAAGAAGGTCCTCGTGCTCGGTGCCACCGGCGGCGCGGGAACTACGGCCAGCATGGTACTCGGCGACCTAGGTGCCATCGTCGTGCCTGTGGGCCGCACGAGCGAGGTCAACTACGATAACATCGCACAGCAATCCGATGCCGCGTTGCTCGTCAACTGCACGCCCGCCGGCATGTTCCCCCACTGCCCCGACGCCCCCTGCACGCTCGAAGGACTTGACGCGCTCGAGGGCGTCATCGATATCGTCTACAACCCCGCCCGCACGGGCCTGATGTTCGAGGCCGAGCGCCGCGGCATCCCCTGCATCGGCGGCCTGCTTATGCTTGTGGCACAGGCGGCACAGGCTGTCGAGCGCTACACAGGCCAGATTACCCCGCGCGAGCGCATCCTGGACGTAACGGAACGACTTTCCCGCCGCGAGCAGAACATCGCGCTGATTGGCATGCCGGGTTCGGGCAAGACCCGCGTGGGCGAGCAGATCGCCCTGCTCACGGGTCGCGAGCACATCGACTTGGATCGCGCGCTTGAGGAGCGTCTGGGCATGCCCTGCGCCGACTTTATCGTCGAGCGCGGCGAAGCGGCCTTCCGCGAGCAGGAGACGGCGGCGCTCTCCGACATCTCCAAGCGCAGCGGCCTGGTGCTTTCCACCGGCGGCGGCGTGGTCACGCGCGACGAGAACTACCCGCTGCTGCACCAGAACAGTCAGATTGTGATGCTCAACCGTAAGCTCGACGAGCTCGCCCACAAGGGGCGCCCCATCACCGCCCGCG
>CABRZY010000250.1 GCA_902475475.1 uncultured Collinsella sp. | reverse complement strand
GATGCCCCTCGTCGCCAAAGGTGAGCTCCATCGACTCGCGCGCACCGCGGTCGGGGATGGCAAACACGCAGGCATAGCGCTTGCCCACGACCTCCTGGATGCGCGTCATAAAACGGTTGTCCGAGCCTGCGATGGCCGGCTGCTCAATCTTGAGCTCGGCCGTCACCGCACCGCCGGCACGGATGAGGCTCACGTAGTTCAGGCGCTGCTGGGCACCAAAATCGAGCTGTTGGGCGCGCACGTACAGACCATCCAGGCGGTCAATCCCTGCCTCGCCGGCACGGGCCTCAATATCCTCGTAGGCGCGCAGGCAGTCGTCGAACAGCGAGCGCGGCTCGGACAGCACCACGAGTGCCTTGCCGCTCACGTGCGCCAACGGGCTTACGGTCTGGCCGTACATCACCGGCAAAAAGCGGTCGAGCTCAGGCGTGACGATGCGCGCATCCACCATCTCGAGCAGCGCCGCCAACTTGCTGTCGTCCTGGCTGGCGCGGTAGAGCGCCACATGCATGTTGTGGACGGCCTCGTCGGTAAGCGCCAGCTCGCGACAGGGGAAGATCTCGATGCTATCCTCGTTGCCGATGGTCTGCCCCGTGGAGCTCACCATGCGGCGGATGCGATCGATCTCGTCGCCAAAAAACTCGATGCGCACGGGCGCCTTTTCCTGCGCGGGGAACACCTCTACGGTGTCGCCGTGCACGCGGAACAGGCCGGGCGCGTCGGCGGCGCCGGCATTGGTGTAGCCCATGCCCACTAGGCGCTGCGGCACCTCATCAAAAGGAATCTCCTCGCCCACCGCAAAGGTCGTGGACTCCCAATAGCGGCTCTCGACCGGCGGCACGCAGCGCAGCAGCGCGCGGGCCGAGGCAACCATGATACAGTTGTCCCCGCGCACGATGCGCCCCAGAGCCTCGCAGCGCTGCGCCACCACGGCATCGTCGGGCGCCTGCTCGCGCCACGGATAGTCCTTGCGCTCGGGAAAACGGCACACGTGCGCCAGGCCCACGTAGGCGGCAAGGCTGCGCGCGGCGCGATCGGCCGCATCCTCGCCACTCACAATGTAGACCGTCGGGCGCGGACGGCGCGCAAACTGGGCGGCCGCCATAAGCGTGCGGCCCGACTGCGACACGGCCAGCGTCACGTCCTCGCCGGCATCGAGTCCGGCCTCGACGGTCTGCAGCGCCTCGGCAGTGTAGAGCTGCGCGGCTATACGGTGAATGAGCATGCTGTTCCTCCGGCATCGCAACGCCAAAAGCCCGCCGGGGCAAGCTCGGCGGGTCGTACGTCAAATACATTGTCTGTCATGGTAGCGCATGGAGAGGACTCCGGCTCAAGGGCAAACCCAGCCCCGCAAAAAACGCCAGACGAAGATGCGTTCCGCCCTACCCCGCTACGCGCACGCTGGGGCACAAATCTGCCAGCGGGCACTCGTCACACTTGGGTTTGCGGGCGTCGCAGATCTCGCGACCGAAGGTGATCCACTGATGGTTAACCGACTCCCAATACTCGTGCGGCAAAATCTTGAGCAAATCCTGCTCGGTCTTGAGCGGCTCCTTTGCATGCGTCTTGGGACTCAGCATCAGGCGGTGCGCAATGCGGTTGACATGCGTGTCCACCGCAATGCCCTCCACGATGCCATACCCCACGTTGAGCACGATGTTCGCCGTCTTGCGTCCCACGCCCGGCAGCTTCACGAGTTCCTTCATGTCGGCCGGCACCTCGCCGCCATAGTCGGCGACGATCATCTGCGCGGCCTCGACGGCATGTTTGGCTTTGCTCTTGTAGAAGCCGAGTGACTTGATGGTGTCTGCCACGTCAGCCACGCTCGCCCCGGCCATGGCCTCGGGCGTGGGCCACTGGGCAAACAGCTTCGGCGTCACCTTGTTGACCTGCGCGTCGGTCGTTTGCGCCGAGAGCAACACCGCGATCAGCAGGCGGAAGGGATTCTCGTGGTCCAAAAAGCACTCGACCGGGCCATAGCGACGGTTGAGGCGCTCACACACCTCAACGGCGCGCTCGCGTTTGGCGGCATTGGTCTCGCGTGGCATAACGACTCCTCGGCTCAACGGCACAATAAACTTATGGGCACAATTGTCCCACGTCCGAGACGCTTACGCCTCCAAGAATGCGCCGGTCTGACGGCTCCACAGGCTCGCGTACTCGCCACCCGCCTCGACGAGCTGCGCATGCGTGCCGTCCTCGACAATCTCGC
>CABRZY010000249.1 GCA_902475475.1 uncultured Collinsella sp. | reverse complement strand
CCCATGATCAAGATGTTTGCGAGTGACTTAGACGGAACGCTGCTGAACGCCCTGCACGAGGCAGATGGGACCATCCGCCGTGCCATTCGCGAGCTGACCGAGGCTGGCCTGCATGTGGTTCCCGCGACCGGGCGCTCGACGCTGCCGATTGGCGAGCATGGTTTTACGGGCCTGGCGCTTGACGCCTGCTGCTCCAATGGGTCCATCGTGCGCGACAGCCATGGCGAGGTGCTCAAGACCTGGACCATCGACCCACAGGTCACCGAGGAGCTGCTCAAGGCGTTCCCGGACATTTGCTTTGATTGCTCCACGCCCGATGGCATGTTCTCGAGCGGGTCGTTCGAGATGCACCAGGCGGGCTTTAAAAAGGACAGCCCCATCAAGCGCATCGTGATGCGCGGTATGCGTGCACGTGGCGGGTATCACGAGGAGCAGTATTTCGACCAGTCGATCGGTGACATCCTGCGCCACGATGTGTGCAAGATCAACTGCCGCGTGACCTCGCCCGAGCTGGAGCGCGACCTTAAGGCATATTTGGCCGAGCGCTCGGACCGTGTAGTCAACGCGCCGTTTGACCCGGTGATGTTTGAGATCACGGACGCGGCGTGCAACAAGGGCGAGAGTGTGTCCTGGCTGGCGGGCTACTACGGCATTGCCGAGGACGAGGTCGCGGTCTATGGAGACGGCGGCAACGACATTGCCATGCTCAAGCGTTTCCGTCACAGCTACGCGACCAAAAACGCTAGCGATGCAGCTAAAGCCGCCGCGAGCGCGACTATCGGCAGCTGCATGGTCCACGCCGTTCCCAGACACATGCTCGCCACCATGCATAAGCAGAACTCCCGCACCATCATCGAATAATGTGACAAAGGGATAGCCCCTTTGTCACAGTTGACGCTGGTCTCTTGAAATACGAACAAACATTCGCATACCTAACTGCGCTTTGATAGAATTGATGCTGTTGGCGGCAGTTTCATGTGCCGGGCAGCGCCCTCCATCTGACGGGAGGTGATGCCCATGACCGATTTGATTGATTTCGTGAGGCTTCTGACTGCTTTGGTCTCGTTCTTCACGGCGCTTGTCGGCCTTTCCGAGGCACTCAAGCAGCGTTCGAAGCGCAACAGAAGGGGTCGCCGCCGCTAAGGCGTTGACCCCCTAATGCAAACAACGGCGCTGCCCAGCTAGCTACAACTTGGGCTGCCGTCGACACTATTCTACCCACGAATGACATTTTGGACAATTGGTAATGCCGCTTCAAAAGCCAGGCACAACTGGCACAACCTAGGCGGCCGCTGAATGTGGCAAAGGGACCGTCCCTTTGTCACAACCCAAATATTGCCTTTACGTGTTGATGCACACGGTGTGCAATAATACTCGCACTGTGCAATAGCGCACAGGCTGAGTAACAAGGAGGACGCTTGTCCCAGCTCGAGAAATGCGATCGCCGGTCCCTTCGCTCGCAGCGTGCCCTTCGCCAGGCACTTGCTAGCGAGCTTGCCGAAAGTGGCGACCTTTCGCGTATTAATGTCGCGTCGCTCACCGAGCGCGCTGGCCTTACGCGCCGCACGTTCTATTCGCACTACCGCGATATTCCCGACTTTATCAATCAAATCGAGGACGGCTTGCTGGCTGAGATCCATGAGCGCATTGAGCTCATCACCGCAGCTCAGCTGCCTGATCTCTATCACAACATCGATGAGCTCGAGCCGGCGCCCGGTTCGGTTGAGCTGCTGCGTTATCTTGCGGCCAACCGCGACTTAATCGGTGCGCTGCTGGGTCCGGGCGGCGACCAGGCCTTCATTAAAAGAATTATCGATACCGCGCGTGAGGCCGTAGTGCCTCGTGCACAGACGGGCATTTTGGGCCTGGCGCTGGGCACGTTCTTTGACTACTACGTCACCTACGTCGTGAGTGCCGAGGTCGGCATGATTCAGCGCTGGTTTGAGCGCGGGCTTACCGAATCGCCCGAGGCCATGGCGCGCATTATGACGGTGCTCGCCTTTGTGCGCCCCGGCGACCTGTATGGCCAACCCATCGATATTAACGTGCCGGAGTACGGCATGAAGTTATTGAATTTGCAGCTCGAGGACGCGGTCGACACCGCCGCAACCATCGAGTCCAACAACTAAGAGGAGAGACAGATGAGCAAACTCGTCGAGGGCATCAAGGACCGTATGGTCGCTGCCGCGCGTGAGGCTGCGCCCGCCGTGGTGGATGCCGCGCAGAAGGCCG
>CABRZY010000248.1 GCA_902475475.1 uncultured Collinsella sp. | reverse complement strand
GGCTTTATGTGGGAGTGCCCTGATCTGTTTGAGCTTGATGGCGAGCTTATTCTCGTTTGCTGCCCGCAGGGCGTGCCCGCCGATGGCTGGCGTTACCGCAATCCGCATCAGTGCGTGTGGTTCTCCATCGAGGCCGATTGGGGGGCGCCGAGCTTTAAGATCGTCGGCCAGGGCATGCCTCCGATGGTTGATGCCGGTTTTGATTTCTATGCCCCGCAGTCCTTTGAGGACGCTGTGGGTCGGCGTTTGATGATCGGATGGTCGGGTTGCCCCGATGCGAAGGCGGAAAGCCCGACGGTGGCGCGCGGGTGGCAGTGCGCGTTGACGGTGCCGCGAGAGCTGAGCATACGCGATGGCAAGCTCTGCCAGCAGCCGGCGCACGAGATTGAGAGAATGCGCGGCGACTGCGTTCGCGCGACAGGCGATGAGACCGTTGAGGAGCCGGGACGCCTGTTTGATGTCGTGGTTTCCTGCGAGGGAGCCAAGATGATCGAGCTCGAAATCCGCAAGGGTGTCTTTGTGCGTTATACGGACGGGATGCTTACCCTCGATATGGGCGACGAAGGCTATGGACGCGACCAGAGGTCGATCGAGCTCGGCGAACTTCGCGACCTGCGCGTGCTTTCGGACACTACGATGGTCGAGATTTTTGCCAACGGTGGAGAGGCAGCACTTACGAGCCGTACCTATTCGCCGGCGGTTCCGGCGATGGAGCTGCACGCCGAGGGTGCGGCGTCGATGGATTTCTACCGCCTCGCGCATTAACCGTGTGTGGAGCGCGATTGGACTTGCTGGGCGGAATGTGTCGCAGTTGCTGCAGCGAACTACCGTTTATCGCGTATAGCGACCGTTTGCGGAATAAGTAACACTCCTTAATAAACCGTGTAGAATCTCAGATAAGCACGGAGTTTTCCAGGGAGACGCTGTCCTTTGTTGTGCGCAAGGGGCGGCGTCTCTTTGGCGCTTGGACGCCGTTGTGCAACAGTGCGGCGGCGCGTGTCATGTATTGAAAAGCCAACGTCGAGATGGGTCGTGATAAGAATGGGCAAGTATGTAATCGTGGTTGAGTCTGGGTCGGATGTGACGCCGGAGCTCTGCGAGCGCTACGGCATCGTGCGCGTGCCCATGCATGTCACAATTGGTGACGAGACCGTCGAGGACGGCTCGATCGATCCGCTCGAGATTTACTCGCGCTGCAACGAGTTTGGCGTAATGCCCAAGACCAGTGGCTGCGCGCCTGCGGATTTTGCGCACGTATATGACCGCATCCATGTCGAGCAGCCCGATGCGACCATTCTGCATCTTGCGTACTCCGAGGCCACGACCTGCTCGCATCAATCATCGAAGATCGCCGCCAAGGGTCGCGATTACGTCTACTCCATGGACACGCGCTTTGTTTCGGTAGGCCAGTCGCTCGTTGTCGTCGAGACCGCCAAATACATCGAGGCTCACCCCGATGCCACCGTCGACGAGATCTTTGCATTTACGAACTCCGTCATGGACCGCGTGCTGTTGGGCTTTGTTCCTACCGACCTTGCCTTCCTTAAGGCGGGTGGTCGCTTGTCCAACGTCGCGTTCCTAGGCGCTCATCTGCTCAAGATTAAGCCCTGTATTGAGGTGACAGGCGGCAAGTTCGTGGCGACTAAGAAGTTCCGCGGCTCTATGCTCAAGTGCGCCCGCGCCTTTATTGACCACATGGTCACGAAGGGCGAGATCGACTACTCGCACATTGGCCTGGCGTATTCGGTAGGCCTTTCCGAGGAGCTTCGCGACGATATGGAAGTCTATGCGCACGACATGGGCTTTAAGGATATTACCTGGACTCAGGTCGGCGGCGTCATCTCGAGCCATTGCGGCCCGACCGCCTTCGGCGCGGTGCTCACGCTTAAGGCGTAAGGTCTGGCGTTTATCGAATTCTATTGCCACGGTGGCGGGCGGGTTGCGATAACCCTCCCGCCGCTCTTGCGTGGGGCCAAATAGAACAACCCAATTGACCGCTAAACCGTTTCGTCATCATGCGTATGGGCTAGAATGTCTCTGGCATTTATGTAGCTAAAACCAAAGAGAGGCAAGGTAGCGGGAATGGCTGAGATGACGCTTGAGGGTGTAGACGCTCATCCCGAGGACTCTGCGTTTGCCCTGGGTCGCGTGCATTCGATCGAGACGATGGGAACGGTCGACGGACCCGGCATCCGCTTTGTGGTGTTTGTTCAGGGCTGCCCCATGCGCTGTGCG
>CABRZY010000247.1 GCA_902475475.1 uncultured Collinsella sp. | reverse complement strand
TTGTCAAAGCCTTGCGCAGCCTGGAGCATCACGGGCAGGCTCTCGCGCAGATTCCCAGCGATATCCGCAAACCGCTCAGCACCCGTAGCCTCAAACACGGAGAACAACGCGTCTACAAAACGCTCGCGCTCGCTAGGCGACACTGCGAGCAGCATCTCGCGAATGGAACCATCAACGTAACGAGCGCCGGCTGACAGGCGCTCACAGTACACGAAGTCGCGACCATCAACCACCCAGCTAAAGGGATTGTGCTGCAGCAGACTGAACTCGGTGCTCTCAACGATGGCATAGTCCTCCTGCGTCTCGAACATCATGCCAAAGATCGACGACCGAGGTAGCGTCTTGTCGATTCGGTCGGAAAGATCGGCAAAGGCGTTGCCGTTCAGAAACTCCTCGACGAAACCCGGACCATCATGGGAATACGCCCGTTCGATTCGCGCACGGGCGACATCGGAGCACATCGCCGCACCGTACACCGCAAGGTTTCCACCCTTGGAATGACCTCCGCACAAAAGCGGCCCGTCAATCGCATCCGCCGCCTCGTCTACATAACGCGCCGCGGATTCCTGGGCCGGCACAGGACACCGGAACGCCATGTTAAAGTCCTCTTTCCAGCCCACAATCGTGCTGTCGGTCCCCCGGAAGGCAAGATAGCTAAACCCCGCCGGAAATCGGAACGTCATGGCCGCAAACTGCTCCGTTGTCTCGGCATCACTCACGCTACGATAGCCGCAAACACGAACGCCACGGTAGCGAGGGCTTGCTGCCACAGCCTCCAACAGGGCACGGCTCCCCTCCGGATCCCACAGGTCGCCAATCATGTCTTGGTAGCACTCGGCGCGCAGCAGCTCGCGTACGTCTAGGCCCTGCCAGTTCGTCAGCTCCGCCATATCACCCGGCAAACGCAAATAGGACAACCACGCAAAGACGAGGCTATCCACCGCGCAGAACGGCCGTTCCTCAAACGGATCAAACGCCGTCTGGGCATAGGTCAAAAAATTAGGCGAATCCGACATGGCCCTCCCATCAACTATGGTGCATTGGGGTGGTGCAAAGTAACCTGACCCCCTCGCACCAAAAAGGCGCCCGGACCGTGTGGCCCGGACGCCTTTCATTGTAGCCTGTTGCCCAAAAAAGCTTGATTTAGCAGGAGAAATCGACGCTGTCGATGATGTCCTTGAGGGCCTTGGCGGAGACGGTGAGCTCATGCTGCTCGTCATCGTTCAGCGGCACGGGGACGCGGCAGACAACGCCGTCGCGGCCAACGACGGTCGGCATGGAGATGGCAAGATCGGACAGGCCATACTCGCCCACCATGAGCGAGGAGACAGGCAGAACGGTCTGCTCATCGCGCATGACGGCGGTGCAGATGCGCTTGACGGCCATGGCGACGCCATAGTAGGTGGCGTGCTTCTTCTCGATGATGGTGTAGGCGGAGTTCTTGACGTCCTCGGCGATGCGCTTCTCGGCGGCCTCGTGCTCCAGATGACCGTGAAGCTCGCAGAAGGTGTTCAGCGGCACGCCGGCAACCTGGGCGCTGGACCAAGCGACAAACTCGGAGTCGCCGTGCTCACCCATGACATAGGCCTGGACATCGCGCGGGTCAACCTCGACGTGGGCACCAAGCATCTGCTGTAGGCGGCCGGTGTCGAGCACGGTGCCGGAGCCGATGACATGGCCCTCGGGCAGGCCGGACATCTTGATGGCGGCGTAGGTCAGAACATCGACCGGGTTGGAGACGATGAGCAGAATGCCGTCGAAGCCGGACTTCTTAATCTCGGGAATAATGGACTTAAAGATGCTGACGTTCTTGTTGACCAGGTCCAGGCGGGTCTCACCGGGCTTCTGGGCAGCGCCAGCAGTGACGACGATCATGGCGGCGTCGGCGACATCGGAATAATCGCCGGCGTAGATCTTCATCGGCTCGGCAAACGTCATGCCGTGCGCGATATCCAGGGCCTCACCCTCGGCACGGTTCTTGTCCACGTCGATGAGGACCATCTCGGAGAACAGACCACTCTGCATCAGTGCGAACGCCGAAGACGAACCGACGAAACCGCAGCCGACAATAGCGACCTTCTTCTCGTTAACCATTAGAAACTCCCATCTCTCTCCACAAACAAGCCGCCCGGGAACGACCCGAGCGGCTTGTCGTAATCCCAATACATCCAATCGGGACTTTGATTATGCCCCTATTCGCAGCCAAAAATCGACCGTTTACCGAAATTGTTTGCAG
>CABRZY010000246.1 GCA_902475475.1 uncultured Collinsella sp. | reverse complement strand
ACGGCGGGCAAGAATGCTTTTTTGACGGGCACGTATTGCATCCTTGTGCCGTTCGCGAGCTATTTTCTGAGCGGCGAAAAACTCACCCGCTATAACCTGGGCGCGGCGCTGCTGTGCTTGGCGGGCATTGGCTTGGTGGCGCTCGATAGCGTTGAATTCAACATCGGTGATGTCATTACGCTGGCGGGTGCGGTCTTTTTCGCCATCCAGATGGCGGTGACTGCCAAGTACGGTCGCAAAATGGACATCAACGTCATCACGTTTTGGATGTTTGTGGGCAACGGCGTGCTGAGCCTGGCAACGTCGCTGCTATTCGAGACCCAAGCGCCTCTGTCCGTGTGGACGCCGAGCTTTATCAGCGCGATGGCGTTTCTCTCGGTTGGTTGCACATGCGCGGCTCTGCTCATCCAAAACGTCGGCTTGGCGCATGTCTCGGCCTCGACGGGCTCACTGCTCCTTTCGATGGAGTCGCCTTCGGGCGTGCTGTTCTCGGTGCTGCTGATGGGGGAGGCGCTCACCTCGCGCCTGCTCGCCGGCTTCGCGCTCATCTTTCTTTCGATTATCTTGAGCGAGACGCATTTCGATTTCTTGCGCCGAAAATCACACCCGCAATTGTAAACAACTTGTTGCGCCGCCCTCCCAGGGCGGCATTTTTATGTCATGCCCTTACAGTTGTACCTTGCACTTTACGCTATCAAAGTGCGTGCTGCAAAAACGTTACTGGAGGGCTTCTATGGCATCAGCTCTGTCCGATTTTCAACCGCAACCAGCGCCCCAGGCCACCGCGGCGGCGCAGGCCGCTATCGGTGACGGTCTTGTCGCAGAAGCTCAGGCTTTTGCAGACGAGCTCGCTGCATGGCGACACGATCTACATCAGATGCCCGAGCTGGGTAACAATCTTCCGCAGACGTCTGCCTATATCCAGGCACGTCTGGACGAGATGGACATCCCCCATACCACGCTAGTCGACGGTTCCTGCGTCGTTGGCCTGATCGGTGCCGGTGCGGCCGCTCAGGGCAATGGCACGTGCAAGGACGAGCAGGCCGGAACGGTCGTCATGCTCCGAGGCGATATGGATGCCCTTCCCGTTGTCGAGGAATCCGGCGAGCCCTTTGCATCCACCAATGGCTGCATGCATGCTTGCGGTCACGATATGCACGCGACGGCCCTGCTTGGTGCGGCGCGCCTGCTCAAGGCCCGCGAGGCCGAGCTTGTGGAGGCCAACGCTACCGTCAAGTTGCTGTTCCAGCCGGGCGAGGAGACCTTTGAGGGAGCACGCGCTGCCATCGCCGACGGCTTGCTCGAGAACCCGCGCCCTCAGGCGGCCTTTGCCATGCATGTCAACAGCCAGTCGCCGCTTGGCCTGGTGCTCTACGGCAGCCCGGCGCTCTCGGGTGTGTACGGTTTCCGCATCACGCTCCAGGGCAAGGGCGGCCACGGTTCCAGCCCCGAGATCTGCATCGACCCCATCACGGCCGGCGTCCACGTGCACCTGGCGCTCCAGGAGCTTATCTCCCGCGAGGTGCCGGCGGCCAAGGAAGTCGCACTTACCGTTGGTAAGTTCGCCGGCGGCTTGGCGGCCAACGTCATCCCCGACACCTGCGTGCTCGAGGGAACGCTGCGCGGCTTTGATGTTGAGCTCATGGAGCACCTAAAGACCCGCATCGCGGAGGTCGTTAACGGCGTTGCCGCAACATATCGTACGCCGGCGACCATCGAGACGCTTTCGGATGTTCCGCCGCTTGTACTCGACAGCGATATGACTCAGGCGTCGCTTGGCTACGTGGGCGCAGTGCTGCCCAAGGTGGCTTTCTTGCCGCTTTTCCATGCCATGGCGAGTGAGGACTTTGCGCTTATCTCGAGCGAGATTCCGAGTGCGTACTTTACCGTGGGCGCGGCCGTAACCGACACGGACGAACACTTTGCCCAGCACCATCCCAAGGCACGTTTTAACGATGCCGAGCTTCCTCTCGGCGCCGCGGCCTATACCGCCGTCGCTTTGGGCTATATCGCCGACCACCGGTAGCACCCAACCTTGCCTTTCAAGCCTGCGGGCATGGCCGTAAGGCCTATGCCCTTGTCTTTCAAGGCAATCTTGGGCACTACCGGCGCCCGGCGCCGGCTATTCGTTTGTTAAAAAAGGAACAGTATGTCCCAACAACGTAAGTTCTTCCCCGGCTGGCTCGTGGTGGCCTCTGGCTTCGTGATCATGGCCACGTGCTACACGATTTTCGTCAACTGCATGAGCCTGTTCCAGCCGCT
>CABRZY010000245.1 GCA_902475475.1 uncultured Collinsella sp. | reverse complement strand
CAAGTTTCCTTACGCGGCCCGTTGTCGAGGCGGGGGAGAATTTGGGCTTTTTGCCCGGCACCCTCGAGGAAAAGATCGACCCTTACATGCGTCCGCTCTACGACGCCCTGTTTGACATGATGGATCGTGAGCGTACCGATGAGCTCATGGAGCGTGGCGTGATCGAGATCGCCCCGCTCGCCTACATGCGCGGCCGAACTCTGAGCGACGCCTTCGTGGTGCTCGACGAGGCGCAAAACACGACGCCAGAGCAGATGAAGATGTTCCTGACGCGTTTGGGTTTTAACTCAAAGTTTGTGATTACCGGCGACCTGAGCCAGCGCGACCTGGTGGGTCGTCGCGGCGGCCTGGTCGATGTCGAGAAGATTTTGGGCCATGTCGACGATGTGGCGTTTTCGCACCTGGATCGCGCCGATGTGGTGCGCCATGCCCTGGTGGGCAGGATCGTCGAGGCCTATGATGCTTATGATGACGTGCGTGAGCAGCGCTCGCGCGGCCGAAAGGAGTCCCGTTGAGTGTATTGATCAGCAACGATGCCGAGCTCGATACGCTGCTCGACGCCCAGGAGGTGGAGCACATCTGCCAGTTCGTGCTTTCTGCCGAGGTCGTTGAGCGTGAAGTCGAGATTTCCCTTTCGTATGTCGACGAGGACGAGATGCATGAGCTCAACCACGAGTGGCGCGGTATCGACCGCACCACCGATGTGCTCTCGTTTGAGTGCGACTCTGCCTTTGACGAGGATATTCCCGCCGACGAGACAATCGAGCTCGGCGATATTATCTTGGCCCCGCAGGTCATCGCTCGTCAGGCTCCCGGTTTTGGTAACAGTCCCGCCGACGAGTGCCGGCTGATGCTCGTGCACGGCATGCTGCACCTGCTGGGCTATGACCACATCGAGGACGACGAGGCCGAGGTCATGGAGGCCCGTGAGGATGCCATCCTGCGCGATCTGGCGCTCGAGCGCGGGGAGGACCCCAAGTTGGTCCACGTCGGTCCCATCACCAACCATGCCCACGACTAGGAGCCGTCTATGATTCCCGGATCGAACAAGGACCATCCATCCTTTTTAAAGTCGTTCTCCTACGCCATGGAGGGCTTTGCCACCGCCGTTAAAACCGAGCGTAACATTAAGGTCATGCTCGTGGCGGGCGTGTGTACCGTCATTGCCGGCTGCATTGTCGGCCTCGACATTGCCGAGTGGGCCACGGTTATCATCTGCTGTGGCCTGGTGATTCACGGCGAGCTGTGCAATACCGCTATGGAGGCGATCGTCGACCTGGCGACCCAGGAACTTCATCCGCTGGCGAAGCGCGCCAAGGATATCGCCGCCGCTTCCGTGTACGTTCTTTCCATCACCGCCGCAATCGTGGGCCTGCTGGTCTTTGCTCACGCGCTTGGCTTTATTTAGAAAGGGATTCCCATGTCCGACAATATGCAGCCTACTGATGAGGTTCTGGACGACGAGGTTCTGGATGAGGTCGAGGATGCCGATTCGCTCGGTGAGGTCGAGGAATTCGACCCGTTTGAGGGTATGAGCGACGAGGAGCTCGATGCCCTCTGTGACGAGGACGAGATGTCTCTGGGCTTTGGCGATGTGGAGCCCGGTTTCCACAGCGGCTTTGTGGCCCTGGTCGGTCGTCCCAACGCCGGTAAGTCCACGCTGCTCAACGCCTGCTATGGCAAAAAGGTCGCCATTACCTCGCCGGTGGCCCAGACGACTCGTCGCCGCATGCGCGCCGTGGTTAACCGCCCTGGCTACCAGCTGGTCTTTGTCGATACGCCGGGTATTCATAAGCCCAAGGACGGTCTGGGCTCCGAGCTCAACAAAAGCGCTCTGTTCGAGCTCAACGACGTTGACGTCGTTGCGTTTTTGATTGATGCCACCAAGCCCATCGGCAGGGGAGACGCCTGGGTTGCCGAGCGCGTCAGATGCGCCCGCTGCAAGAAGGTCTTGGTGCTCACCAAGGCTGACGAGGCCGACCCCGCGCAGGTCATGGAGCAGCTCAAGGCAGCGCATGAGCTTATGGAATACGACGACGAGATCGTGACCTCGTCGGTGAAGAACTTCAACGTCGACGCCTTCATCGAGACCGTTGCGCACTTTTTGCCCGAGGGCCCGCGTTGGTTCCCCGAAGATATGGGTACCGATGCTTCCGACGAGACGCTTGTTGCCGAGTTTGTGCGCGAGAAGGTCTTGCGCCGCACCCGCGACGAGATCCCGCACTCCGTTGGCGTGATCTGCGATGCGCTCGAGCAGACCAAGAAGG
>CABRZY010000244.1 GCA_902475475.1 uncultured Collinsella sp. | reverse complement strand
TGGGCTCGCTCAACGACGCCTCGCGCGCTCAGATCGAGGCCCTCGCCGACGAGCTGTCCAAGTAGCGACACGTTCATTTTTGACGCTCAACCATCACAACCACCACAAAGGGGACAGGCACCTTTGTGGTGGTTTTTGTTTAAGCGCCGGCGATGATGAGATTTGGGTGGGCGTCGTCAACGATCTCGGCGATTGAGGTGGCGACGGCATGATCGGGGTCACGGTCCATCACGATGGCGTCGACATCGGTCAGCTCGGCAAAGCGGTACATGCCGCGTCCGTTAACCTTGCTGGCGTCCATGAGGGCGACGCTTTGATGGGCCGCGGCGATCATAGCCGTTTTAGTCTCGGCCATCTGGGGAAAGTCGGTCGTAAAGCCGCAGCTGGAGACAAAGGCGCCGGGGCACATGACGGCAAGATCGGCGTGGACCATTTGGAGCGCCTGCATGGTAAGTGGGCCGTACAGATAGCGATGACCTTTGCGCAGCGCCCCGCCCAGCATGACGACATCGACCGAGGGCATGCTTTCGTCGATATAATCGGCGATGGTAATGTCGGCCGTGATAACGGTGATGCCGTCGCGCTGATCGAGGAGCCGGACGAACTCGAGCGCCGTGGTGCCCGAGTCAACGAGCAGCGTGTCGCCGTCATTGACGAGCTCGATGGCGCTTTGCGCGATGGCCTGCTTGGCGGCGACGTTGACATTGATGCGGCGATCCTGCGTGGAAACAGTCAGACGCTTGTGGAGCGATACGGCGCCACCATGCGTGCGACGCAGCTTGCCTGCTTCGGCGAGCGCGTCCAGGTCGGCGCGGGCGGTAACGGAGGACACGCCAAAGGTCTGGGCGATTTCTGCTACCTGCACCGAGGCATTATGCTCAAGCATTTCCATGATGGCGGCACGACGCTCATCGGCGAAGGCTCGGGTTGTTGCGTGGGCCATAGCTGCTCCATTCTCGGCCAAATTTGCAGGAATTGTGTTGACTCTATTTTCGTTCATTTTCTTTTTGAGTAAGAAAACGCCTTTCGATTACTTATCTTTTCTATAAAAGAAAGACGCTGAACGCCCAAAATTCAATATCGAACACGCCCGCCCGGCCCCAATTCCTTCCGTTTACTTTTCAAAAACGACGGTATTGACCTGCATGGGCTCAATATCTCGCACATGCAAAGACGCTGAATTTCATACAATGAGCGCAGCAAAACGCAAGGTAAAACGCCTTGTGAACAACTACGCCCGATGTCCAGATGCGGGCGAGGGAGAGGAGCAAACGCTCATGGCACTTGTTACCACCGAAAAGATGCTCAAGGACGCTCAGGCCGGCCACTACGCCGTCGGCGCGTTCAACGTTGAGAACCTCGAGTTTGTTATGGCCGTTCTGGCTGCTGCCGAGGAGACCAAGTCCCCCGTCATCATGCAGACCACCCCGGGCACCATCAAGACCGCTGGTCTGGACTACTTCTACGGCATGGTCAAGGCTGCCGCCGAGCGCGCTTCCGTGCCCGTCGCTCTGCACCTCGATCACGGCGATGGCTATGACCGCTGCATGCAGGCTTTCCGCACTGGCTACACCTCTGTCATGATTGACGGTTCGCACGAGTCTTTCGAGGACAACATCGCTCTGACCAAGTCCGTCGCCGACGCTGGCCGCGCCATGGGCGTGCCCGTCGAGGCTGAGCTCGGTAAGGTTGGCGGCAAGGAGGACGACGGTCCCGCGGTTGAGGGCGAGAGCCCCTACACCGATCCGGCCGAGGCCAAGGAGTTCGTCGAGCGTACCGGCTGCACCTCCCTCGCAATTGGCGTTGGCACCAGCCACGGTGTGTACACGAGCGATCCGCACATCGAGCAGTCCGTGGTCAAGGCCATCCGCGACGCCGTCGACGTGCCGCTGGTCCTGCACGGCACCTCCGGTGTGCCCGATGAGCAGGTTGCCGAGGCTGTGAAGAACGGCATCTGCAAGGTTAACTACGCCACCGAGCTGCGTCAGGCCTACACCAAGGGCTTCATGGCCTACATGGCCGAGAACCCCGCCTGCTTCGACCCCAAGAAGCCGGCCAAGGAGGGCATGCGTGAGATCACCGAGCTGGTTAAGATCCGCATGACCAACCTCAACTCCGTGGGCAAAGCAGAGTAACAGCAAGGGTACTCCGACTCGCTACATATCCCGGGGAGGGACGAGGGCTTAGTTCCCCAATCGTCCTCGGGCATGCAAAAAGCCTCGCTGCGCACTTCGTGCGGCGAGGCTTTTTGCCCCCTGCGGAAAGATTGGGGAACTAAGCCCTCGCCCC
>CABRZY010000243.1 GCA_902475475.1 uncultured Collinsella sp. | reverse complement strand
TACTGTCTGTGTTACGAAAAGACCGCCTACCCCCACGGCTCGCGCTCGTAGTCCACGATGGTCCGCGGGCGCATCATGTTGCAGATGCACTCGATGTAGAACTCGCGGCACAGCTGGTGGGGACTTCTCAATAAAAAGTCGTACTCGCCGGCCAGGATGCGCTCAAACTCGTCGCGCGTAAGCGGCGCGTCCTCCTTGTAGATCCAGCTGCCGTACTTCTTTTTGCGCTCGAGTTTAATCAACTTGTCGCTGCCGTTATAGATGCGCACGCGATACTTTTTTCGCATGAGAATGCCGGCATCTTTTTCCTCGTACGCCGAGTTGCAATAATCATCGAAGTACAGGCTGCGAATGGTATAACCGCCCGAGCGCGCATGCTTGTCCAGCTTAAACACCGGCGACATACGACAGGCAAGCGCAGCGTGCTCACCCTCGTTGATGAGATATTTGAGTTCGTGGCGGTAGCGCTCCTGCGTGGCACGCGCAGGCGGGGCCGCCAAGCGCTCAAGCAGCGCGCTAGCCCTCCGCATACGTGTCCTCCACGACCTTGCCGCCATCTTGCACGTAGAAGCACTTCATGCCGTACTGCTTGCCGTCGTCGGTCACATAGTAATCGAACGCATCCTGCGTATAGCCGTCGGAGTTGATAGCACGCACGCGCGCAAAGTACTGGCCGGTATCGGGCGCATCGCAGGTCACCTCGGGCAGCAGCACGTCCTCGGCCTTAAAAACCACGTCGGTCATGGCGTAATCGCGCGCCAGTTCCACGGTATAGCGAATGTCACGAGCCTCAAAGTCGTACGCGGCATCCCAGTTAATGCGCAGTTTGCCGTTCTCGATCTGCGGCACGCCGATGTAGAACGGCATGGGCTTCTTATAGCTCTCGCGATAGCTCTTGTAGTTTTCCTCGATCTCGGATGGAATCGCCGCGGCAATCTGTTCGTATTCGTCCTTGGTCACGGGCAGGTGGTCGATATCGGGTGACGCAAATACCAGGGACTCGGTCACCTCGCGGTAATGCTTGATCATCTTGCTCAGGCGCGCCTCGGTCAGGAAGGAGCGCACGTCCTTGACGGCGTCGTCGAGCTCGCTGCGGAACGACTTGCTGCGCAACGCACGGTTAAACAGCACGTTGCCCCAGTAGTTGCTCACGCCGCGCTCCCAGCTCGCGTAGTCCGAAAACCCGGTAAGAGAAAGCTCCAGCTTGCGCAGCATGCCGTCGTTATCCCAATCTAAAAAGTACCAGGAATTTGAGTTGAGAGGACTGTACAGATAGCAGTTACGGTTCTGCGTATCGCAGTTGCCCGTCAGAATCTGAAACGCCAGCCAATAGACCAGATTCTCGGTATCAAAGTAGGTATCGAGCACATCATCGATCTTGTGCGATTCATCGTTGAGCGCATCGAGCATCTCGATGAGCTTGGTGTGGTCCGAATCGCCCTTAATCTCGAGCATGCCCTCAAAGTTTGCCTGGTTGTAGTCGGGATCGTCGGCGAGCTTAATGATGTCCTCGTAGCGATGGAAATCAAAGCTGTTCACCTTGTACAGGTGCCCGCTCTTATCCAGGCCATGTGCCTTAAGCGCCGTCTTGTTGAGCTGCTCCACCTGCGTAAACAGGCCGTAGTCCTCAAAGGTGTCGTTGGACTTTTCGGTCTGGTCGCACACCCACAGATGCACAAACTGCGTGCGCAGGCCCATCATCTGGGGAATCCCGCGGATAAGGTCGTAGGCCATCTTGTTGCGAAAACGCATACCCTCGCCCATGTGCTTGTTGAGCGCAATCGCGCGCTGTTGGCGCCAGGTACCCTTGCCCTTTTTGAGCTCCACCTTGTAATTCTTTTGCGAGTTCATGCTCGATGTCTGACCGCGCACCTGCACGGTGGCATTGGGCGCTTCCTCGCCATAGGGGTACCTGGCGCCAACCGGGCCGTCTTCGTCGCCCGCCTGCAGCAGGCCCATAACCTGATAGCGCGTCACGCCCATGTCGGCATAGTCATACACCGAGTACGTGTTGATCTCGGCCCAGCTGTGGTCGGTGTTCTCGGAGCTGTTGCCGCGCGAGACCGTCAGGTACATGGTCACAATACCCGAGTCGTCGTAGACCTCGTAGAGCTCGTCCTTGTCGCGCAGGTGCTTGGCCTCATTCGAGGCCTCAGCCTTTTTAATCTTGCCCTGCTTTTTGACCTTTTTGGTCGAGGAGTCTTCCTGCACCGAGCAGCCCGAAAGCAACAGCGCACCGGCAGCCGCCTCAAACAGGCGACGGCGAGACATCATCCTATCGGTCATCAGAACCTC
>CABRZY010000242.1 GCA_902475475.1 uncultured Collinsella sp. | reverse complement strand
TGCGCGCCGGCGGCGACATACAAGCGATGGATACGAGAAACGGTCTGCGGCTCTGCCAGATTCCAAAACGCCGGTGGAATGTCGGCGGCATCGTACTCACTCAACAGAACACTGCCCATGGGACCCTGCGCCAACAAGGTCTCGCTCGACAAGCGGCGCGTAAGTTCCTCGGCACCAAAGCGGTTGTAATAACTCGTATCCATATATATCCCGCTATTCCTCGACGCTGATTCCCTGCTTTTCGAAATAGGCGAGCCAGCGGTTCATCGTGTCCTCGGAAAGCGCATGCTCCATCATGCAGGCCTCGGAATCGGCTCGCTCAAATTCGACACCGAGCTCCTGAACCAAAAACGTGCGGATGAGGCGATGACGGTACCAGATAGCCGTACCAACCTCGCGGCCGCGATCGGTCAGGACTACCTTGCCGTAGTGCGATTGCTCGACAAGTTCGGATGCCTTGAGCGCCGAAACCGCTTTATTGACCGATGCCTTGGAGACGCCAAGGCGCTGCGCGATGTCGACCGATCGCACGCCGTTGGTTTCCCCCTCTTCGCTTTCAATGCGAACCATGCACTCCAAGTAGTCTTCGTTCGCCACCGTCAGATGTAGTTCGCGCGAGCTATTTGTCGTATCCATGATCTTCCGTCCCTTCTGCATTCAATGGCTGATTCTACCCCATCCAAGCGTCGTGGTATGCCGTGGCATACCGTGCTAGAGTTCTTGTTGCACACGACGACCAAGATTGGAGCGGTCTTTATGGAAAACACCACCACGAGCCCCGATGTCCTCGAACGCTTTTTGCGCTACGTCCAGATCAACACGCAGTCCGAGGATGCAAACTGCGACCAGGTACCCTCGAGCGCCGTTCAGTTTGACCTTGCCAACGTGCTGGCTGAAGAGCTGCGCGAGCTTGGTGCGGAAGATGCCCACGTGACCGAGCACGCCTATGTCTGCGCGCATATCCCCGCAAGTGCGGGCGCTGAGGACAAGCCCGCCCTGGGCCTGATCGCCCATCTCGACACCACCGAAGTTGCACCGGGCGCCGGCGTGAAGCCGCACATCGTGCACTACGAAGGCGGCAACCTGGTCTGCGGCACGGTTGACGGTAAACCCGTTGCCATGAGTACCGCCAAGCTTCCCGCCCTGAATGACCTCGCGGGTGAGGACCTGGTCTGCAGCGACGGCACCACGCTGCTGGGCGCAGACGACAAGGCAGGCGTCGCCGAGATCATGTCGCTTGTCGCGCGTATCGCTCAGGACCCTTCTCTGCCCCATCCCGCACTCGGCATTTGCTTCTGCCCTGACGAGGAGATCGGCCACGGAGCCGAGCTGTTGGATATCGATACCTTTGGCTGCAAGTACGCCTACACGGTCGACGGCGGCCCCATCGGCGAGCTGGAGTGGGAGTGCTTTAACGCCGCCGAGGCGACCGTCCGCTTTGAGGGCCAGTCCATCCACCCGGGCGACGCTAAGGGTCGTATGGTCAACGCAGGCAATCTGTTCTGCGACTTCAACGCGTTGCTCCCCTACGTGCAGCGCCCGGAGTATACGGAAGGCTACGAGGGCTTTTATCACCTTGAGGGTGTATCTGCGACCGTCGATCACGCCACAGCGCGCTATATCGTCCGCGACCATGACGCCGCCAAGTTCCAGCAGAAACTCGACCTTATTGATGCCGCCGCCTCGATGCTCAACCAGCGTCTGGGTGAGGAGCGTGTGACGGTCGAGATTAAGCAGCAGTATCGAAATATGGCCGAGATCGTTCGTGACTATCCCGAGCTTATTGATGTTGCCAAGGAAGCCTACCTTGCCTGCGGCGTTGAGCCCCAAGTGCTGCCGATTCGCGGCGGCACCGACGGCGCGCAGCTGTCGTTCCGCGGTCTGCCCTGCCCCAACCTTTCCACCGGCGGCTATTGCTACCACGGCGTCAACGAGTTCGTCCCGGTCAGTTCGCTCGTCAAGATGACCGATGTGCTCCAGGAGCTCGTCGCCCGCTTTGCATAAGCCTGGCTGCACAAGTCCGAAAGACGAATCGCCCCGTCCTCAACCGAGAACGGGGCGATTTTTTTGCTGCAATGTGAACAGGTTGACGCACGCCAGCCTCTTAACGCAAGGAGTGTCCCAAACTGCCGGCACAAAAGGAACGTCCCCAAGTGCCAAGTGCATCAAGAGTGCCCCCTTTGACCAGTCGTTTAAGAACGTCCCAAATGACTACCCATGTGCCAAGTGTTACGCCGATGTTTTGGCGCGGACAGACACTATGACCCAATCCGAGGGCACTGAAAAGATAGGAGCCCCCGCTCGTGA
>CABRZY010000241.1 GCA_902475475.1 uncultured Collinsella sp. | reverse complement strand
CGCCGTCGGAGCACACGGGCACGTAGACACCGGTCTCCTCGTAGTACTCGTCACGGGCGCGGCAGACGTCGATCAGCGCGGTGGCCTGGCCACGACCGATGCCCTTGGTCTCGCGGGTGATGCAGATGGAACCGCCGCCGATACCGACCTTGATGAAGTCGGCACCGCAGTCTGCCAAAAAGCGGAAGCCCTCGGCGTCGACGACGTTACCGGCACCGACCTTGACGTCCTCGCCGTAGTTGGCGCGGATCCACTCGATGGTGCGCTTCTGCCACTCGCTGAAGCCCTCGGAGGAGTCGATGCACAGGACATCGGCACCGGCCTCGATGAGCAGCGGCACGCGCTCGGCATAGTCGCGGGTGTTGATACCGGCGCCGACCATGTAGCGCTTGTCGTTATCGAGCAGCTCGTTGGGGTTGGTCTTGTGGCTGTCGTAGTCCTTGCGGAAGACGATACCCATAAGGTGATCGTTGTCGTCGACGATCGGCAGGGCGTTGAGCTTGTTGTCCCAGATGACGTCGTTAGCAACCTTGAGGCTGATGTTCTTGTCGCCCACGATGAGCTGCTCACGCGGGGTCATGAACTCGGAGACCTTCGTCTGGTGGTCATCGCGGCTGGGGCGATAGTCACGGCTGGTGACGATGCCCAGGAGCTTACCCTTGGGAGTGCCGTCGTCGGTGACCGGCATGGTGGAGTGGCCGGTCTTCTCCTTAAGCTCGATGACCTGCTCCATAGTCATGTCGGGGGTCAGCGTGGAATCGGACTGAACGAAGCCAGCCTTGTGATCCTTGACGGCCTTGACCATGGCGGCCTCGGACTCGGCGCTCTGGGAACCGTAAATGAAGGACAGGCCGCCCTCGGTAGCGAGCGCGACACCCATGTCGACGCCCGAGACGGACTGCATGATGGCGGAAACCATGGGGATGTTCAGGGTGATTGCCGGCTTCTCACCGCGCTTAAAGCGGGTCAGCGGCGTCTTAAGAGAGACGTTGTTGGGGATGCACTGCGAGGACGAGTAACCAGGGACCAGCAGATACTCCGAAAACGTGTGGGACTCACCGGGAAAGAACGTAGCCATGTTTCTCCTTTTTCCATGCGACCGGTCGGCTGCAGGCCTCGTAGGACCCAGCCCAACCTTGGGCGCCCAATACTGGGGAAGTATCTTAACGCACTTTGACTGCTACAATGCATGATTTAAGAAGAGCACACGAGGGCTTGACGCAGGCTTTGCGTTTGCCCAGCAAACACTTTAGCGGGGAGACGTGGAGCACATGGAGTACAAGACGACGGCGAAGTTGGTCATTCAAGCGTGCGACAAGGATCTGCCGGGCGTGTTCGGCCACGGCTGCGTCTTGCTGCTGCAGGGTATCGCCCGCGAGCACTCGCTCAACCGCGCCGCCAAGAGCATGGGCATGGCGTATTCCAAGGCATGGCGCATTGTGAACGAGGCAGAAGGTCAGCTGGGCTGCAAGCTCATCGAGCGCGACGGCGCCCGCGGATCCACGCTCACGCCCGCCGGAGAGCGAGCCATAGCGGCCTACGAGGAGCTGCAGACCGACATCAACAACGTCATCGCCACCAAAGCCGACGTCCTCATCGCCAGCATCAAAGAGTAGCTAACTTGCGGAGGGCGTTGTCTAGGGTGGCGGCCACGATCAGGGGATTGTCGGTGCCGGCGAAGAGGCGGATGGTGCTCCCCTGCTTGCCTCGCGGAGCAGAAAGGCGCGTCGTTGCGCCGCCGGCGGGCGATGTACGAAACTCCCCCGACAAAGCATCGAAGAGATCACCCGCGCTGCGCTCGATAAGATCAAACTCAACTGCCGGGCCAAAACCATGCTCGAGGATTCCCGTTGCAACCGCATGGTCGAGATGCGAGCTCAGCCCGGGATAGCGCACGTTGCGCACCATCTCGTTAGCGGCCAGATACTCGGCCAGCGCACGGGCGCGGTCGAAGTGAGCCTGCATGCGGGCATCGAGCGAGTCCAGCCCGCGCTCCAGCACACCGGCCTCGTCAGCAGGCAAATCAAGCTTGGCCAAGCCACAGCCCTCAAACAGCGCATGCGCGCACCCGGCAGCGGCATCCACACGATGGCGCTTGAGCTGCGAGCGCGCGACCGATACGGCAACCAACTTGCGCGGAGCATCACCGGCACACACGCGGTCAAGCGCCTCGAGCGACAGCACAGCACCCAGCCGCAGCGGATCGCAGCCAAAAGCCGATGCCACGGTGTTGTCCACAACCAGCAGCGCATGAGCCTCACGCGCGGCACGTCCTAACGCGCGCAGATCGGGCACGCGCAATCCAAACCCGCCAATAGA
>CABRZY010000240.1 GCA_902475475.1 uncultured Collinsella sp. | reverse complement strand
GTTGTGCTGGGCGAGGGCACGCACGAGGCGAGCGTTCAGCGCGTGATGGATGCCCGTTGCCGTGAGTGCGGTGTGGTGCCGCTCGTGGTGAGCCACTCCACGACCAAGATGCCGGCGCATGTGGGCGATACGGTGGAGTTTAGCTGCACCACGCCGCGTGCCATTTACACGTCGAGTATGGTCAAGCCGGCGTATCAGCCACAGAATGCCGCGTGCGCGATTATGCTGTGCGAGGGGTATTTGGGTCGCGAGCTCGACCATGAGGCGCTTGATGCTTCGCTTATGAGCTGCCCCACGCCCGGCCGTTTTGATGTGCTGGGAACCGATCCGCTCAAGCTGATCGATGCCTGCCATAACCCCCAGAGCTGCGAGAACTTTGTGAGTGCGCTGGACGAGATCGATCCGTGCGTAGAGAATCGCCCCACGCTGCTATGCGCTGCGCTGGCCGACAAGGACGTTGCGGGCATCGTCGACGTGCTGATCCCGGCCTTCCCGCGTGTAGTCGTAACGCAGACCGATTCCGACCGAGCCCTACCGGCAGAGGAGCTCGCCGCTCTGGTGGACGCAGAAAAACTCGCGGGCGTGTACCCCAGCGTGTCCGAGGCTCTCGCCGCCTTCGATGCCGCGGGCGAGTCCTTTGTAGCCGCCGGCACCATCACCCTAGCCGGCGAAGTTGCCGGTCTGCTGCGCTAACCTCTTTTGGTGGGCAGCTAATTGGCATGCTTGCCACGAAATGGGCCTATCTACTACGTTTGACCGGTTACCCTCGACCAGACCGAAAAATGCAAAATCAAAACCGCAGGTAGATGGCTTGCCAGTTTTGAGAAAACGCGGGTGTGGTCGACCCGTGCGGGTTAAACGTAGTAGATAGGCCGTTTTCGTGGCACAGCGGTGGCAGGATATGGCAATGGGACTGTCCCTTTGCCATGTTTGCTAGTCTAGGCGGACTGGGTCGTGGGGATAGGCGTTGAGAATCTCGACGCCGGACTCGGTGACCAGGGCAAGATCTTCGATGCGGACGCCGGTGCGGCCGGGGAGGTAGATGCCCGGCTCGATAGAGAACGTCATGCCCGGTTCTACGACCTGCTCGTTGACAAGGGAAACGTCACCAGGCTCGTGGTCCTGCAGGCCAATTGAGTGGCCCAAGCGATGCGTAAAGTACTTGCCGTAGCCCGCATCCTCAATTACGTCTCGCGCGGCGCGGTCCAGGTCGCACATGCGCACGCCCGGTGCGATGAGCGCCTCGGCGGCCTCGTTGGCGCGGCGCACGATGTCGTAGATGTCTGCGGTCTCCTCGTCCGGCTCGCCCCAAAAGAACGTGCGCGTCATGTCCGAGCAGTAATTGCGATGACGCCCGCCAATGTCGAACAGCACCACGGGCCCCGCGCTTGAGTACCGTATCGTCGGGCTCGTGATGGGGGTCTCCGGCGTTGGCGCCAAAGCTCACGATGGGCGGAAAGCTAAAGCCCTCGCAGCCGTGCTTGCGATACAGGCCGAGCATCTGGTCGGCAATTTCGCGCTCGGTTACGCCTTCGTGTACGAGCTTAATGGCGTCGGCCATCACGGCGTCGTTGGCGGCCGAGGACGCGCGCATGAGCTCCTGCTCCGCGGCATCCTTGTGGGTGCGCGCGGCGGTGACGGCAAAGTCACCTAGGAAAAACTCGCTGGCGGCGTGGCGCTCCATAAGCGGCATCAAAAAGCCGGAACGCATGACGGTGTCGATGCCGAGTGGTTTGGCCGGGTCGATCTCACTCGCGATGGCGTCGGCCACGACATCGGTATCGGTGTGGTAGGCAACACGGGCATTGTCATACTCTGGCAGCTGATGCAGGGCGTTGACCAAGATCACGGGCTCGCTACCGCGTGCGAGCAGCACGCCGCAAAATCGCTCTAACATATCGGCATAGAAGCCGGTCAGATAGTAGATCGACCACGGGTCGTTCACAAGCAGCTGTGCGCCGGGGTGCTGAGCCTCGAGCGCATCGAGCACGCGCGCCACACGCTGGTCATCGACATGTGCCATACATCGTCCTTTCGCTAGGGTGCCACCATGGTATCCCAAGCCCGGCAGTTAGGGACGTTCCTTTTATGCCGGCACTTCAGGACACTCCTTTACATGGCCAGCCTAGCGAACGTTCGGGCAAAAGTAGTCATAAGAGGCCCGTCCCGAATTAGCTGGTTTCAAAAGTATGGCGGATTACGGGGCTCGACCTGTAATACTTGACCATGGGAGAAATCGCAAAATTAAACCCGCAGGTAGATGGCTTATCAAAAATCGAAAATTGCCGGTATGGATGGGGGTCTCCGAATCAGCCCCGTAATCCGGCATAGTTTTGAAATGGCACTA
>CABRZY010000239.1 GCA_902475475.1 uncultured Collinsella sp. | reverse complement strand
TTGATGCGCGCCTTAAGGAAGGAGCCCCCGCCACTCGCAAACGAACTTTAAACGCACGAGGGTTGGCCATGCCGCTTTTCTCGCAACATACCGCCCGGTTCTCGCCGGACGTTCCTTTGGAGGGCACCAGCTCTCGCGAACTGCTCAAGCGGTACCAGCCGCTCGAGACACTTGCGACCGGCGGTTTTGGCTCCATCGAGATCTGCCGCGACACGCACCTGCGCCGCCGCGTCGCCATTAAGCGCATCCCCCTTATCAACGGTGCCGGCATGCCCGCCAGCGACATCATGGATGTCCTGCGCGAGGCGCACACCGCCGCCATGCTTCAACATCCCAATATCGTGCAGGTCATCGACTTTACGCACGACACAGCCTATGCCTACCTGGTTATGGAATATGTCGATGGCATGTCGCTGGCCGAGTTTTTGCATCGCGTGGACGGCCACTCACTTACCTTTGACGAGGCCGCGGCCATTGCCGATGCCCTGGGCCAGGCGCTCACCTTCGCCCATAGTAATGGCGTACTCCACCTGGACATTAAGCCCGCTAACGTGCTCATCGACCACTCGGGCAATGTAAAGCTCACCGACTTTGGCATGGCGCGACTGTCGTCCGCCGGTGGCTTTGGCGGCTCGCGCGGCGGCACCATCGGCTACATGCCGCCCGAGCAGCTCGATATCGAGACCGGCACGGTCGACGAACGCGCCGATGTCTTCGCCCTTGCCTGCGTTATCTACGAGGGCCTGTGCGGCAGCGCTCCCTTTATGGCGGCCACGCCCGCCGACTCGCTCGACCGCATCATCGGCGGCGCCACCTATCCCAGCGAGCTGATACCACACTTTCCCCCGGGAGCCGAGGCCGCGCTCATGAGCGCGCTCTCCCCCATGCCGCAGGACCGCCCCAACAGCATCGAGGCATTTTGCGACCAGCTCCTTGCCGGTCTGGGCAGCGTGCGCGAGGGCCGTCGCAGCCTGGAGCAAATGGTTGGCGAACTTTCGGATGACGAGCAGGAGCTCGACGATATCGAGCCGTCGCACTACGAGGACGACGCCATCGAGGTCGACCCCGCACTCGGCTGGGCGGGCACGCGCTGGAGCCATGCGCGCGACTACACCATGCGCACTATCTCGGCGCTAGCGTGCGGCACCTTTAGCTTTTTGCTGATGCAAACGGCCGGGGTCGCGGCGCTTCCCGGCCTGGTCATTGCGGCCATCGCGATCGGAGCGGCGGCTGGCCTGGCCCCCCAGATTGGCTCGGCCATCTCGGCTGTGGGCTTTTTGGTGCTCATGGCCAACGCCACCATGCAGGCACAGGGCATCCTGTCGATGTTGCCCGTCGCGGTGATCTTTGCCGCCGCCATGTCCGGTTGGTGGGTCGCCTGGGGTCGCACCGAGACTGCCGCGAGCGCCGCGCTCACCTGTGCACTCGCGCTTGGCTGTCTGACCGGCAATACCTTCCTGGCAGCTGGGGTCACCGCCGGCGTCGCGTCATTTTGGCTCGGCCCGGCAAGCGCCGCAGCGGCAACGGGCATGGGCGCGCTTTTTGCCCGTCTGGCCACGGTCGCGCTTTCAGCCGAAGGCGTGCTGGGGCTCGGTAACGTTGCCGCAGCGCTGGGAGACCCGCTCCTTTGGGCTGCCTTTGTGCTGGTCGCGGCAACTGCCGCAGCGTCATCTGCGCTGCTCAATGCCCATGCCAAGCGTGCCGATCAGGGCTCAAACCTTGCCGCAATCGCCGCCATCGCTGTCACCGGCATCGGCTGCTCAGCGGCGTCCTGTCTTGCACACCATATGGAAATTGCCGGCCTTGCAGCCGCGGTCGTCGCCAAGGCGGCGGTTGCGGGAACCCTATCCTCTATAATCGTTGGGATATGCCTATATTTGCTCGGATACCAAAGAACCTATACGGAGAGTGATCTTTCGTGAACTTCCTGAACATCTTCGAGGACCACGTGGCCGGCATCTTCGGTGCCACCCGTGCCCCGTTCTCCTTTAAGAAGCTTGCCAAGCAGGCCGCTCGCGACATGGAGGATCAGACTCTGGTGATCAACGGCGTCAACACGGCGCCGGCACTCTATACCATCCTTATCGCCGCCGACGACGATCCCATGCTCGCCCCGTTCTACCCCGAGCTTTCGCGCGAGGTCCGCGAGTTTGTGAAGGCGCAGGCCGAAAAGCGACGCTATGTCTTTGTCGGCGAGCCCCTCGTGCGCTTTATGATCGATCCGCAGCTGCGCGCCGGCAAGTTCTCGGTCTTTGCCGAGAACGTCGATGCCCCCACGCTCGGCCGCCTGTACGAAGAAGAGCGCGCCTATCAAAACGGCCTGGGCCAGAACAACTCCGCGGCAAGCCGTGCCGCCAGCGCCCCGC
>CABRZY010000238.1 GCA_902475475.1 uncultured Collinsella sp. | reverse complement strand
ACGAGCCGTGGCTCGTCGCTTAGTCCCGGCACGGTGACCATAAGGTTGCGGCGCTCGGGCAGCACCTCGAGTTCCTCAACCTGCACGGCATGGAGCACCGGATGGCTCAGCTGCGCCAACCGTTCCTCAACCAACGCTTTGATATAGCGTTCAATCTCGCCCTCATACGCACCTGGGTCGGAACTGTCGATCCGCACGAGCCCTTGCGTAAGCCGCCAAGCAAAATCTGTATCAACCATAGGCACCTCACAGATAGTTAGGTCAACATACAGATTGTATGCCAAGAAGCGGCTCGGTGCATTTAATGGAGTGCTCACAAAAACGGGGGCGCCTCTCGTGCGAAAGGCGCCCCCGCGGGCATTCAATGTCAGCGACGGGCGGGCCACATGGGGAACTGCCCGTCAGATCAGCCGGCGCTATTTGATCACGCGCACGCGATACATCGACGGAATCTGCTTGAGCGCCTCGATGGTGCTGCTGTCCAGGTGTTCGTCGGTGTCGAACATGGTGTAGGCGTTCTCGCCGGCGGACTCGTTGGTCATACGCTGCACGTTGGCATTGTCCTTGGCTAGGATCGCCGTGATCTGGCCGATCATGTTGGGCACGTTGGCGTGCAGGCAGGCAATGCGGCTCGCGGCGCGCGCCTTGCCCATGCTGCAGGCGGGGTAGTTGACGCTATGTGCGATGTTGCCGTTCTCCAGGTAATCCTTGAGCTCGCTGATGGCCATATCGGCGCAGTTGGCCTCGGCCTCGCCAGTGCCGGCGCCCGAGTGCGTGGTGATAAACGTGTTGGGCATCTTGACGGTCTTGGGCGTGGCAAAGTCGCAGCTAAACCAGCTCAGCTTGCCCTCGCGCAGGGCAGCGTCGACGGCGTCCTCGTCAATGATGGTTTCGCGTGCGTAGTTGATGAGCACGGCGTCGGGTGCCAGCAGGTTAATCTGCTCGGTGCTGATCATGCCGATGGTGTCGGCCTTGCTGGGCACGTGTACGGTGAGGTAGTCGCAGCCGCGGCAGAGATCCTCGAGCGTGCCCACACGCTGCACCTCGCGGCTCAGCACCCATGCGTGCTCGACGGAAATGAACGGGTCGTAGCCGTAAACGTCCATGCCCAGGTCGACGCAGGCGTTGGCGACCTTGGAGCCCACGTTGCCCAGGCCGATGACGCCGATGCGCTTGCCCTTGAGCTCGCGGCCCACAAAGGCCTTCTTGGCCTTCTCGGCATCGACCTGAATCTCGGGATCGTCGGCGTTGTCGCGCACCCAGTTCATCGACTGTACTACGCCGCGGCTCGAGAGCACCAGCATGCCCAGGACGAGCTCCTTGACGGCATTGCTATTGGCGCCGGGGGAGTTAAAGACGACGACGCCCTTCTTGGCGTACTCCTCGACGGGGATGTTGTTGACGCCGGCGCCGCAGCGGGCGATGGCGCGGATGCCCTCGGGCAGCTCGTAGCCGTGCAGGTCGGTCGAGCGCATCAGAATGGCGTCGGCCTCCTCGGCGGTGCTCACAAATTCGTAGCCTTCGCAAAACTCGACTTTGCCGTCTTTGGTGATGTCGTCGATGGTCTTAATCTTGCGCATGAAAAACTCCTTAGCTGGTTTGGTTTAAACAGGTGGTTTGAAGTGGCTGGTCGGCCCGCGGGTTGCGGGCTAGTTAGATCGCGGACTCAAACTATGCTGTGCTTCGAAGTCCTTCATGTACGAGGCCAGGGCCTGCACATCTTCCATGGTTACGGCGTTGTAGACGCTGGCGCGCATGCCGCCCACCAGGCGATGGCCCTTGACGTTTTGAATCTGGTGCTCGGCCGCGCCTGCGACAAAGGCCGCGTCGAGTTCGGCGTCGACGGTGCGGAAGGTGACGTTGGCGATGGAGCGGCTGTCGGCCTGCGTAGTGCTATGGAACAGCTCGCTGTGCTCGAGCAGCTCATAGAGCAGGTTGGCCTTGGCCCAGTTGCGCTCGGCCATGGCGGCAAGTCCGCCGGTCTCCTCGACCCAATGGAACACCTTGCCGCACACGTAGATGCCAAAGGTGTTGGGCGTGTTGAGCATGGAGCCCTTGGCGGCCTGGGTCTTAAGGTCCATGTACTGCGGCGTCTGCGCAAAAGCGGGGCCATCTGCGATGAGGTCGTCGCGCACGATGACCACGGTCACGCCCGCGGCGCCGGCGTTTTTCTGAGCGCCGGCGTAGATGAGCCCGTAGCGCTTGACGTCGAGCGGCTGCGACAAAAAGCAGCTCGAGACATCGGCGACCAGCGGTACGTCGCCGCAAGCGGGCAGCTCGTGGTACATGGTGCCAAAGATGGTGTTGTTCTGGCAGATGTAGACGTAGTCGAGCCCGTCGCCTGTGGCCTCGGCGGCAATGCGCGCGTTGATGTCGGCCATGGTGGGTA
>CABRZY010000237.1 GCA_902475475.1 uncultured Collinsella sp. | reverse complement strand
AAAATGACATGTTTGGAGGCTGATGTACATGTTTGGATAGGAGCGAGGGCGGCGACGGACGAAAGTCACGCCTGTGCCACGTCCGATGTGCTAGCGTTTGGATGAACAAAACGAGCCCGCGCGGAAAGGAGCCGGACCGTATGCCATGCGATAGCACATCCCCGCTGTCCCGCGAGACCGATGCGCCCGAAACCATCGTCAAGCTGGAATGCGACATCGACGACGCGTCGCCTGAGGTACTCGCCTACGCCGCTGACCGCCTGCGCGAGGCGGGTGCGCGCGAGGTGCACTGGCTGCCCCTCTATTGTAAGAAAGGCCGCCCCGGCTGGCAGCTGCAGGTAATCTGCACCTACGAGGATATCGAGCGCCTGCAGACGATCATCTTCTTGGAAACCACGACCAACGGCATTCGTCGCCAGGTTATGGAGCGCGTTTGCCTACCACGCCGCTTTGAGCGCGTAACGACGCCATGGGGCGAGGTGTTCGTCAAGGTGGCCACCCTGCCCGACGGCAGCGAGCGTGCAGCGCCCGAGTACGAGGACTGCGCCCGCCTTGCCCGCGAGCACGGTGTGCCGCTCCAGCGCGTGATGCAGACAGCACAAGCCGCGGCTCTGCAATTTGAGTGACACGGTCGGCGACGCGCCACACCCGCCCCATCAACCTCACCGAAAGGACCACCATGAAATACCTCATCGCCTCCGACATCCACGGCTCGGCATATTGGGCCGAGCGCCTGGTTGCCGCCATCGAATCCGAGCAGCCCGACCGCATCGTGCTGCTGGGCGACCTGCTCTATCACGGTCCGCGCAACGACCTGCCGCGCGATTACGCCCCCAAGCGCGTGATCCCGCTGCTCAACGCCCTGGCCGACCGCATCATCGCGGTACGCGGCAACTGCGATGCCGAGGTCGACCAGATGGTCCTCGACTTTCCCGTCATGGCCGACTACGCCACGCTGTTCGACGAGACCGGCCGCGAGCTGTTCCTGACGCACGGCCATGTCTTTGGCGCCGGCATGCACAACAGCGTCGACCACGCGCCCGCGCCGCCCGAGGGCTCCGTGCTCGTCTACGGTCATACGCACATCAAGGTCAACGAGGAAAGTGCCGCGCACCCGGGCCTGTGGCTCTTCAACCCCGGCAGTGTGAGCATTCCCAAGGACGGCACGCACAGCTACGGCATCTACGAGGGCGGTGCGTTCCGCCACGTGATCCTGGAGGAGGAATAACCATGGCGCAGCATATGGCTCAGCAAAATGCCGAGGGCTCGCGCGATCTGTCCACGCTGATAGACGCGTCGGCCGAGCTGCAGCATCTGGTGCAGACCATCTGGCGTCTGCGTCAGCCCGATGGCTGCCCGTGGGATCGCGAACAGACACACCGCAGCATCGGCAAGAACATGATCGAGGAGGCCTACGAGGCACTCGACTGCATCGAGGCGGACGACGCGGTTCACCTACGCGAGGAGCTGGGCGACGTGCTCATGCAGGTCGTGCTGCATGCGCAGATCGCGGCGGATGCCGGCGAGTTTACGCTGGCCGACGTGGCGCGCGATATCGACGCCAAACTCATTCGCCGTCATCCGCACGTGTTTGGCGATGTGGATGCCGACAGCTCCGACGAGGTACTCAAGATTTGGGACGAGGTCAAGCTTGCCGAGAAGGCCGCCAAGGACAAGGCCGTGGCGGCAGGCGAGGCTGCGCCCGAGGGCCTGCTCGACGGCGTGCCCACGCATCTGCCGGCGCTGATGCAGGCTCAGAAGGTGTCGCGCAAGGCGGCTGCCGTGGGCTTTGAGTGGGAGACGGTCCAGGACGTGTGGGACGAGGTCGCCGAGGAACGTGCCGAGTTTGAGGCCGAGGCCCCCGGAACGCCCGAGCGCGAAATGGAGTTTGGCGATCTGCTCTTTACCCTGGTCAACGTCGCGCGCAAAGAGGGGATCGACGCCGAGAGCGCCCTGCGCGCCAGCACGGCAAAGTTCCGCCGCCGCTGGGCCGCGATGGAGCAGATGGCGGCCGATGCTCACGTGGATCTTGCCGAGCTTTCGACCCACGGCCTCAACGACCTGTGGGATGCCGCAAAGGCGGAGGAGTAAGACTGCGGGAACGACGGGCTGACACGCCTCATCGTTCCCGCTAAATTTTTCGAAAATCAAGTGTATCCCTCGGTTAACTTAGGGCATAATGCAAAAAGTGCGACATGGCTAACTTATGGAGACGCACCGACGGTGCACGGTCAGCCGGTCGCTTGCATCCACTACGTTTCCAAGTGAGAGGGAGACAACATGAGCGATATTTTGGACGTCTACGGTCGCGAGGTGCTCGACAGCCGCGGCAACCCCACCGTCGAGGTCGAGGTCGTGCTCGAGGACGGGCGATTAGCGCGGCATCGACGGCG
>CABRZY010000236.1 GCA_902475475.1 uncultured Collinsella sp. | reverse complement strand
AAGCGTCTGAAGCCCGGTGCCCAAATTGAGTATCGCGCCGGTGGCGCCCATGCGCCCGAGGGGGCTCCCGTGGTGCTGACGGCCGAGGTCGTCGACTTTGTCACCGATAGTCGCGGCGGCCGCCTGGTGCGTTTTGAGCCGGCCGGTTGCAATGCCGCCGGCGAGCCGCGCACGCTTGACGAGGCCATCCATGCTGCCGGTCACGTGCCGCTGCCGCCCTACATTACCGATTACGAGGGCGATCCCGAGAAATATCAGACCGTGTACGCCATGAAGGAGGAGCACTCGGCTGCCGCTCCCACGGCGGGCCTGCATTTTACTCCTGAGCTCATGGCCGCTATCGAGGCCAAGGGTGCCAAGTTTGCCGCCGTCGAGCTCGAGGTGGGCATCGATACCTTCCGCTTGGTGGAGGAGGACGACCCCACGCAGCACGTCATGCACACCGAGCGCTACCACGTGTCGCAGGAGGTTGTCGACGCCGTGCATAAGGCCAAGGCCGAGGGTCATCGTGTGATCGCCGTCGGCACTACCGCGGTGCGCTCGCTCGAGAGCGCGTTTGACACGGACGCGCCGGTGTCCGATCCGGCCGTGACGGCGCGCTATTTTGAAGGCCGCGAGGACGGGGCCGATACGCTTGGCCGCGGTGACATCGTGGTGCGCGAGAACGCCACGACGCAGCTTTACCTCATGCCCGGCTCGACCTATCACGTGGTCGACGCGCTGATCACGAACTTCCATGTGCCGCGCTCCACGCTCATGATGCTCGTGAGCGCGCTTGCCACCCGCGACCAGATCATGGATGCCTACGCCGCTGCCATCGAGGAGCGCTACCGCTTCTTCAGCTTTGGCGACGCGATGCTCATTTGTTAGTTACGCGGTTCTACGAACCGCGTAACTGCTCGACGCTGCAAACGCCCCTAAGCGGCAATCTGACGTTCAATCGTCGGGCATGACCAGAAGGTCAATGCCCTCCTCTTTCACGTCACCTTGCTCTCTTAGGGGCGTTTTCGCTGACTTCGCCAAAACATCGGCGTCGCCGTTGTTGGCACTTGGGGACGTTCCTTTTGTGCCGGCACCTGGGGACAGTCCTTATGTCAAGAGATCGGTGCAAGAGGGATAGGTTGCCTTGCGTCGATCTAAATAAGTTGCGGTGAGATAGTTCTTGAATTGGCCTTTTTGGGGCTAAACAGAAACTTTCTCACCGCAACTGAGTTGAGGCGTTTTTTGGCAGCTGGTTTACTTGCTCGCGAACAGCCAGATCAGGATGATCACCAGGATTGCGGCGACGATGCAGACGATGGCGCCGGTGAATTTGATGCGTGAGTCGCGGGTACGCTCGCGCACCGCGTCCTCGGTGGCCTCGAGCTGGGCAACTTCTCGCTCGGTCTCGGCGTGTTCGGCTTTGTCTCGGGCCAAGGATCCTGCAAGCGACTCAGCAATCTCTGGGTGGTCGTGTACTTCGGTCGCCTGTTCGATAATCGACTGCGCATGCGCGGCATCTGCTTGGGCGTTGGCTATGCTCTGCTCTTGGTCGCGGCGTGCCTTGTCCTCGGCGGCGATCTTCTCGCGCAGTTCGCGCTGGCGCGTCGCGGCGGTGGTTTTTGCGGTCTGCAGCTCGTCGCGCGCGGCATCGGCCTCTGCCGTCACGGCCTGATGGGCTCGCTTGGCGTCGGCAATGGGGGCTTGAGCCTGCTCGACGGCCTGCTCGGCTGCGGCAAGCGAGTGCTCAAGGTCGGCGGTGATGCGCGGGACATCTTCTTCGGCTTTACGCAGGGCATCTGCCGTGTCGGAGATCTGCATCGAGAGCTCGCTGGTGCGCACCGTATAGTTGGCGGGATTTGCCGAGGGATTGCGTTGCAGCTCGGCATACTCATGACGCAGCGTCTCGAGCTGGGCGCGCGTGGCGTCGACGGTTTGTTGTGCGGCCGCAATGCCGGCGTCTCGCTCGGCCTTCACCTTGTCGCGGATGCGCTTGGAATCCTCAAGACGGCGAACGAGGCGGTTGCCGGTCTCGCGCGAGCTCGCCTCGCGGGCCTCCACGGCATCGAGCGCGGCCTTCAGGCGGAGCTCAGTCGCGTCATCCTCTGTCTTCATTTGTTCGAACTGCCCCTTGAGCTCTGTCGCTTTGGCGGCGTGGGCATCACGGTCAATCTCGGCTGCCGCAGCGGTCTTTTGCGCTGTGGCGATCGCCTGGCGCTGGTCGGCGACGATCTGGTCGTAGCGGCCTGCGATATCCTGGCGCGTCTCGAGTTCCTCGGCCTGATCGGCAATGCGCTGCTCAAGTTCGGCCAGGTGGGCGCGGGCATCGGCAAGTGCCTTTTTCGCGGCATTCATCTCGCGCATGGCCGAGGCACCCTGGGCGATAAAGGCGCCCACGGCGTTCGCTGTGTTCGAGA
>CABRZY010000235.1 GCA_902475475.1 uncultured Collinsella sp. | reverse complement strand
GCGCGCTCCAGCAGCGAGCCCGGCACGACCTCGACGGGATGCACGGGGTCGTTGAGCACGTGGGTATGGCGCCACTGCGTGCGGCCCTCGCGAGCGCCCAGGCTCGGTACGTCCATGCACAGGGTGCCGCCCGTGGCGACATTGAGCAGCTGCGTGCCGCGGCAGGTGGTAAAGAGCGGCTTTTTGGCACGGAGCACCTCGCCGACCAGCTTAAACTCAAAGCTATCGCGACGAGGTGCTCCGCGGCAGGTGGTAAAGAGCGGCTTTTTGGCGCGGAGCACCTCGTCGACCAGCTTAAACTCAAAGCTATCGCGGATCTCGCAGCACAGCGTGGGATCGTAAGGACGCTCGTCGCCCCAACGTTTGGGGTTGACGTCCGGGCCGCCGGGAATAGCGACACCATCGGCGATTTCCACGTAATGACGGATGACCTCAATGTCCTCGGTGATGGACATCTGCAGTGGCAGGCCGCCGGCGGCAAGGATGGCATCGACAAAGACGCTTGCGATTTCTTCGTTGGGAGAGAGCGTCTCGCTTAAAAACGGCTTTGCATCTTCCCAGCGCGGCGCGACGAGGATGAGCGGGCGGTCGGCGGGGGCGACGTCGACGTGCGGGGTATAGGACGAGGAGGTACGGGTTCCGATCATAGGTGTTGCTTTCGAATCCGGGTGGACATGGCACAGGGGTGCGCGGGACAAACGCTGGTGTTGAATTTGCCCGCGTGGCAATTGAGCTAGTGGCCCTTGATGGAGTTGAGGAAGTCCTGGGCGCGCTTGGTCTGGGGGTGGTCGAAGAACTCGTCGGGCGTGCCGGTTTCCACGATCTGGCCGTCGGCCATAAACACGACGCGGTCGGCCACGCGGCGGGCAAAGTTCATTTCGTGCGTGATGACAATCATCGTCATGCCCTGCTGGGCCAGACGGACCATGACCTCGAGCACCTCGTTGATCATTTCGGGATCGAGGGCGCTCGTGGGCTCGTCAAAGAGCATGGCCTTGGGCTGCATGGCAAGTGAACGGGCGATGGCCACGCGCTGCTGTTGGCCGCCCGAGAGCTGTGCGGGTACCTTATCGGCCTGCTCGGCCACGCCCACGCGGCTCAGCAGGTCCATGGCGCGCTCACGGGCTTCGTCCTTGGACACGCCCAGCACGTCGACCGGTCCCAGCATGACGTTCTGCAGCACGGTCATATGTGCGAACAGGTTGAACTGCTGAAACACCATGCCCAGCTCGGCACGCATGCGGATGCCCAGCTCGGCACGCATGCGGGCAAGATCCTTGCCTTCCTGCGGCAGGGGCTCGCCCTCGATGAGGATCTCGCCCGAGTCGATGGTTTCCAAGCGGTTGATGGTGCGGCACATGGTCGACTTGCCCGAGCCCGAGGGGCCAATCACCACGACGACCTCGCCGCGGTCGACTGAGAGATTGATGTCGTTGAGGACGTGCAGGTTGCCATAGTGTTTATCGACGTGCCTGAGCTCGATCAGCGGCTGATTGCCGGTAGAAGAAGTGCTCTGTGCCATGGTGCTCGGCTCCTTATGACTCGAAATGGTAAAGCGTTAGCGGATGATGGTCGCGCCGGTCTTGTGCGAAACATAGACAGCGGCCTTGTTGATCGCGACGTTGATGAGGATGTAGATGACCGCGATTACCAGGTAGACCGACACGAGAGCGTCGTAGTTGGTAATGAGCACGCGGGCATTTTGCATGAGGTCGGGGTAGCTCACCACATAGGCGACGGTGGTGTCTTTGACTACGACCACAAGCTGCGAAATCAAGGACGGAATGATAAACCGAATCGCCTGCGGCAACACGATTTTAAAGGTGATTTTAGCCTTGGAGAGACCGAGCGCCTGGGCCGCCTCGACCTGGCCACGCGGCACGGCGTTGACGCCGGCACGGAAGATCTCGGCAAGCACGCCGGCTGCAGCGAGCGCGACGGGGAGCGTGAGCATCCAAAACGACGGCAGCGCAATCTTGTACTGGGGCAGCACCAAAAAGAAGAAGTAGATGAACAGCAGGCTCGGCACGCCACGGAAAAAATCGGTGAGCACGCGGCAGGCCAGCTGCAACGGCTTAATGTCGCTGGTACGGCCGAGCATAAGGGCTAAGCCCAGCACCAGCGCGATGGCGCCAGCGGTGAGTGCGACTTTAACGGTGCCCTCAAAGCCGGCAAGCAAGAACTTCCAGGTAGTGAGGTGTGTAAAGAAATACCAATAGTGGACCGAAAGCTGACCGGTCACATAAAAGCGCTGCAACACGAGGATGGCGAGTGCGGCGACGGCAACAAGCGAGATGGCGGTGCCGATGCGAATCTTGGCGCGCATCTTGGGGCCGGGAGCCTCGTAGAGTGCATCGCGCATGGTGAGTGCAGGGGAGGAATGCTTGCTCATCGGAGGATCCTCACCTTCTTATCGATGT
>CABRZY010000234.1 GCA_902475475.1 uncultured Collinsella sp. | reverse complement strand
ATAAAAGAAAAGGACCCCTTTGCAGAGGTCCTAGTCAATTCAAGGTGGCGGGGAAGGGAATCGAACCCCTGACACGAGGATTTTCAGTCCTCTGCTCTACCAACTGAGCTACCCAGCCATTTGAGGTGTGCCTTGTTTCAAGGCTTGATTAGTATAACCAAGGACGCGTTCCGGTCAACCGAGAATTTTAAAAAAGTTTTTGAGCACAGCCTCGGTTCTATAAATCGGCACGTCAGAGGCATCAGCCGGCAGCAAGAAGTTTTTCACTCAGAGCCGCACGGGCAAACTCACTTGGCGTCATCCCCTCGGCAGCCGCCCGTCGACGAATGGCCTCCTTCATTCCCAGAGGAATCTTGACCGACAGCGTTGCCGTCCCCTCACCTGAGAGCGGGGGCCGTCCATGCACGATTCCACCAACGGTGTGTTCGCCATCCGGAAACTCTCCGCGCTCGTACGACTCGCACCACGCGTCAATCATTTCATCCGTTACAACCTGACCATTAGCGGCCGTATACGTCTTGCCCATCATCGACCCCTTTGCCGAACCTGTCCAATCTCCTGCCAAAATTTCTTCTGGACTGGAGACAAGGCATGAATGATAAGCCACCCACGGACAAGCTCGGCCGCGACAAGCTCCACGCTTCGTCCGTCTGGGAGCCATCCAATCGCAAGCCATCTCGGCGGCTCGTCCTTCGACTCGCGACGAATGCACTCAGTAACCGCAAGCCAAGCGCTAAGCACCTGCTTTTCCGTCAGGTGCTTTTTAGCGTTGGGATGGATCTCAACATCCATGCATCTTCTCCTCCATCTTACCCAATTTCGTATGACGAAAGTCAACTGTCGCCAATTCTTAAGCCGGCACGCGTTGGAGAGCAGGAGTCGAAACAATGATTGAAGGACGCTCTAGTACGGCCCAGGCGCCGAGGCAGGAGCACATGCGCCAAGGACGAACGTTTTCGTAGCGCGCGAGGATATTGCCGTCGCGATCGATGAAGGCGATGTCGATGGGATAGGCCATAAAACACGTATGGACCGAAGAGCAGCGTGGAAACACCATGACGAGCGGCAGGCCGTTGGCGGCAACCGGACGCCGTCCCAGCATGCCGCGCAGGCGCACGACAAACGACTCCGCCACCACAAACTCGGCCGGCGTCCAACCCAGCCTGTTGAGTGCCCGCGCGTAAGCGATGTAGGACGAGACCGCGGTCACATGACCACCCCCGGACGCCATGGATCGACCGTCACCGCGCGCTCGTGCGACAACGTTGTCGGCGCCCCCAGCGGAACGCCAGCGATGCTGAGAGAAGTCGGCCACGGCTCATAGTGCATGGTGCAGGTGTAGGTCCTAAACGTACCGGATAGGGAGAGCAGGCCACCATCTGATGCCTTCGCGCCTTGCTCGCTCGACACTTCGATCTGCAAGTCATAGCCTTCCATGGCATTCAGAATTTGAGTCTGGACCGTCACCGAGGCATCGGCAGAGTTCTCGTCACCCTCCCCGCCCGGTGCCACAGCGTGCGCCAACACGATGTCGGGCACCACGCGGTCGAAGCGCGCGACAGCGCTGGCAAAGATCATGACGTTGTACACGATGAGTGCCAGCACCAGCAAAACGGGCGTAACCACTGCCATCTCAACCGTCGCTTGGGCGCGCTCCTCGCGCAGACGCATGCGGATACTCATTACGACCCACCGCCCAGAGCGCCAACCAGCGTGGCGACATCGACGGTGAGCGGGATGGAGCCGCCGCCGGGCAGAGGAATCTCCGCAAGCGTGAACACCGTGCCGCTAATGGTGCGTTCGACTTGATATTCCAACGCCTCGCAAAGTGCCTTGGGATCGGTCACGCCCAACGGAATACTTCGCAGCTTGTCTTGCGCTTGAGAGAGACCAGCAATGTCAGACCCCGGACTCTTAATGACGTTGGCGGAATCGGTCAGCACCGGCTTTCGCAGGCGCAAGTCGCACGGTTCCAGACCCAACGCCGCCACGGACGCCGAAACGGTATCGCCGAGCCACGATGCGATGGAGCCCAACGCGCCGCTGCCCCCTCCTAGGCCTTTAATCATCTCGTCCATAAGTTCGTCGGCCGAACCTTGGATGTCTCCGTATCCCACAAGCAGCCGTCCCCAAACATCCATGACGCCATCGAGTACGCCGGCAACGCCGCCCGAGCGTTCCTTCAATGTCGAGAAAAATCGCGAAAGCACGTTGTTTTGCGCCGTCGCCTCATCGGGCGCCAGCACCGCGGCAGAGATAGCACCGCGATCGCCAAGCCTGACTGCCGTGTTAAACGAAGAGTTGAGCTCATCGGGGCTCGAGATGGCACCCGAAACCGCAAAGGCGACCACGCCGTTGCGACCGGGCGGAGCGATACGCGGGCGCTCGCCCGAAAGCGCTTTAATGGCCTGGTCAAACGCATTGCCCGCACGGTCGGCCTCATCCTCGGTCTG
>CABRZY010000233.1 GCA_902475475.1 uncultured Collinsella sp. | reverse complement strand
CTTCCGATCTCAAGTTTGGGTGCGTCGTTTCCTATTGACATTGTATCCCGAATCGCCCAACCGATTCGGGACATTTTGAAAACGCAAATGCGGGCCCATGCTCGCGCCGCGCAATGCTGTTTAGCTGCGTTGTCCGGCGCATGAGCTCGCTAATCGGCTATTATTTGTTTAGACAACCTGAGCTGTAGAGGAGTGACCGGCGATGGTGCAGGGCGCCAAACATATGAAGAGCAATAACGCCGCGGACAACGGCGGCTCAAGCCCTCAGCCCAAACCTCAACAAAAGCCCAAGCGCCGCCGCAAGCGGCTGCCGCGCTGGGCCGATCGGCTCATCACCATCGTCATCATCCTTATTGGCGTGGGCCTTATGACCTGGCCGTGGATCTTGGACCGGCTCGAGGCCTCGGGCGTGTTCAGCCAGATCAGCACGGTGTCCAGCACCGTGGACGCCCTGTCTGCCGAGGAGCGCGAGCGCATCCTGCTCCAGGCGCGCTCCTTTAACGAGCAGCTGGCGGGCGAGGCCACCGAGCTTCCCACCGACCAGATCGAGCCCTACGCTCAGCAGCTCATCTTTGACCGCGACCCCATGATGAGCTGGGTCGAGATCCCCTCCATCGACGTGAGCATGCCCATCTACCACGGCACGAGCGAGGAAGTCCTTATGGCGGGCGTCGGCCACCTGGAGGGCACGAGCCTGCCGGTGGGCGGCACCTCGACGCATTGCGTGCTCACCGCGCACTCGGGCATGCGCAACCTGAGCATGTTCGATGACATCCACTCGCTGGAGCCCGGCGACCTGGTGCTGCTGCACACCATGAACAAGACGCTCGCCTACAAGATGGTGGACTCCGAGGTCGTGCTGCCCGAGGAGATGGAGTCACTGACCATCGAGCCCGGCGCCGACAAGGTGACGCTCGTCACCTGCACGCCCTACGGCGTGAACGACCATCGCCTGCTGGTGCATTGCGTGCGCACCAAGTACAACAAGAAGGACGTCGACAAGCAAAAGTCGCTGGCCGGCCGCCACTGGGGCAAGCGCGAGTTTGCCGTGCTCATCGTGGTCGTAGCCATTGTGCTGTTGCTGCTGGACATCGTGATCCACGCGGTCCGCAAGCGCCGCAAAGCCAAGGCCTCGGTATAAGACATTGTTCAGAACCACCACAAAGGGGACAGGTACCTTTGTGGTGGTCGGGGCTTCTAAACCATCACAACATTCGATGAAAATCGCGATTTTGACGAAAAGTGTCGAATGTTGTGATGGTTTTCGTTGTGGGCGAGACGGTCTTCGTTGTGGGCGCCGCGGTTTTCGCTATGGACGGTGCGGTTTCGCTGCAGAACCGCCAGCCCGCCGCCTGCCAGCCCGCCGCCCTCGTTACGTTTTCGCTGCATTTGGGTAAAGCGCCTGCTCCAAGCCGGCGTTGCCCTGTATACTAGAGCGGTTTAACTGTTATGCGGAAGGGAGCGCCTATGGCACTCAGCGAGAAAGACGTGCGCGGCATCGCCGAGTACGCAAAGATCGCACTGACCGATGACGAGCTCACCCAGATGACGTCCTACATGAACGACGCCGTCCAGATGCTCGAGCCCGTCCTGCAATATGACTTGCCCGACGTGGAGCCCACGTTCCATCCCATCGGAAGCCTGTCCAACGTGATGGGCGACGACCTGCGCGAGCCCGAGCGCGACCTGCCGCTCGACGTTGCGCTCGAAAACGCCGGCAGCGCGCGCGACCGCTACTTCCGCGTGCCGTCCATTTTGGGAGAGGGGGAGAGCGAGTAATGGCGCTAAGCTTCGATTCCCTTACCGCTGCCCAGATCGCCGCGGGCGTTGCCGCCGGCGACTTTACCGCTACCGAGGTGGCCCAGGCCTCCCTTGCCGCCATCGAGGCGCGCGAGGGCGGGGTCCAGGCATTCCTGCAGGTGGCGCCCGAGCTCGCGCTCGAGGCCGCTGCGCGCGTGGATGCCGACCGTGCCGCAGGCAAGCCGCTGCCCCCGCTCGCGGGCGTGCCGCTGGCCATCAAGGACAACATGAACCTCGTGGGCACGCGCACCACCTGTGCTTCCCGCATGCTCGAGAACTACCAGAGCGTCTACACCGCCACCTGCGTCCAGCGCATGCTCGATGCCGGCTGCCTGCCCATGGGCAAGGCCAACATGGACGAGTTTGCCTTTGGCAGCTCTACCGAGAGCTCGGCGTTCCACCGCACCAACAACCCCTGGGATACCGAGCGCGTGCCCGGCGGCTCCTCGGGCGGCTCCGCTGCCGCCGTCGCCGCGGGCGAGGTCGCGCTCTCGTTGGGTTCGGACACCGGCGGCTCCATTCGCCAGCCGGCGTCGCTGTGCGGCGTGGTTGGCTTTAAGCCCACGTATGGCGCCGTGAGCCGTTACGGCGTGGTCGCCTTTGGCTCGTCGCTAGACCAGGTGGGACCCTTTGGCCGCACGGTCGAGGTTCTGCAG
>CABRZY010000232.1 GCA_902475475.1 uncultured Collinsella sp. | reverse complement strand
CGGTTCCACCGGGCCGCGCGGCAAGGAGATATATTGCCAGACCGGAGGGGCCCCGCGGGCGGGAATCTGGGCGTACACATTTCCTACACATCTTGGAATCCGATTAACGTTTGCCAGCCGTTACCTACCGCTCGCCGAGCATCTCTTTATATAAGGCAGTCTCATGGTTAAAGCGGATACGTCCCCCTAGCTAAAGCACAGCCAGCATCGAGCAACTCATCACGTTCTTCCACCGAGAACCCCTCGGCGTAGACACGCACCACTGGTTCGGTCCCGCTAGGACGGACCAGCAGCCACGTGTCATCCTCGAATGACAAACGCAAGCCGTCCATATGACTAACGTTTTGCGGCACCTTGCCACAAATCGACTTGGGGTTTACGCCCGGCAGCAGGGTTCGCAACGTTTCGGCATCTTCGGCCTCAAGGCGCAAATCGCGTCGACCGTAACTCGTCTTACCAAAACTGTCCTCGAGTTGGTCGACCAGAACGCCCAAAGGCGCGTCCGTCTTTGCCATAAGCTCACACAGAATCAGACAGGCGAGGATTCCATCGCGCTCGGGCATATGCGCGGCGATGCCGATACCACCGGCTTCTTCGCCGCCCATGAGGACGCCGCCCTTCTTCATCTCCGCCGCTATATATTTGAAACCGACTGGTTTGACGGTCACGCGGCAGCCAAGCGCCTCGGCAATGCGACGCACGAGCGTCGAGCATGAAAGATTGACGACGACGCGCCCCTCCAAATTACGAAATTGAACCAAGTCGCCCAAAACGAGCGCCATGATCTGATGCGGATGTATATATCTGCCGCGCTCGTCAACCGCGCCGATACGGTCGGCGTCGCCGTCGGTCACCAGGCCAGCGCAAGCTCCGTCCTCGATAACCGTGCGCTCGCAAGCGTCCACCCACGGTTCAACGGGGTCGGGGCAGATATCTTCTTGGTCAGACGCCTGCCCGGCGTGAATCTCGTGCACCTCAACGCCAAGCTCGCGCAGCAAGTCGGCTAGATAGCCCTGGGCTGCGCCGCCCATGGGATCGACAACCACGCGCAAGTGCGCGGCTCGGATGGCTTCGGCATCGACAAACGATGCCACCGCCTGCATATAGTCAGGAATGATATCCGCGGTGCGATATTGCCCCTCGATCCCCATTGGCTCGGGAGCCATAGTCTCTTCGAGCTCTTCGATGACATCCTGGTTGGCGGTCGAGCCGTCACCCATGCGAATCTTGAGGCACAGATAGCCCTGCGGATGATGGGACCCCGTCACCATGAGCGCGCCGCACGCTTCACCGTCATAAGCCGCCGCCCACGTAAGGGCAGGGGTCGGGACAGGTCGCGAAGCGAGCACGGCGTCTAGCCCGTGCGCTGCTAGCACGCCCGCCGCAAGCTCAGCGAACTCGCGCGCCAGGGGCCGGGTGTCGAACCCTATATATACCGTTTTGCCCGGATTGGTCTTTTGCCACAACTCGCCGACGGCATCGGCGATACGGGCAACGTTATCGGCAGTGAAGTCCTCATCGACGCGAGCGCGCCAACCGTCAGTTCCAAAATGAATTATCGCGCACACGCGCAGACACCTCACAGTGTTTGGATCATGGTACGCATGGGGTATACCCGCAACATGCACTCGGCAACCTGCCGGCACCAGCATTCACCATTTGGGCAAATGCTGCCGAGGACATGCAGGCAATAAAAAAACCGCCCCGTATGGAGCGGTTTTGCCCTTTATATATCGAGCGCCTCGGCCATCGCTGCCGTAGTGATTGCCGTGGTTCCACAGCAACTGCCCACCATTGCGGCACCGGCATGCCTCCATTCGATGCATGCGCGCGCGAAAGCTTCGGGGTTCTCGTGCCATACGGGGCCATCCTGAGTCTGGACCGGATCGCCCACGTTGGGACGCACCGTGACGGGAGTAGTCGCCGATGCAACCATCCTGGGCACCGCCGCGTTCGCGGCCGCAAGCGAACAGCAATTAACACCAACCGAGTTTGCGCCGTGTTTTTCGGCGTACAAAACGGCTGCCTCGATGTTGAGGCCATCGCCCAACAGGTCGCCTTTATCGTCAACGACAAAACTCACCAGAACAGGCATGCCGTCGGCGGCGTCTCGGGCGCCGGCAAGCATGGGCTGCAAATTACGGATAGACGTCACCGTCTCGATCAGCAGACCGTCAACACCAGCATTGAGCAAGGCGTGCGCCTGTTCGCGCGCAATGCCTCGGATTTCACGATACTCGGCAGAGTCCTCGGCAAACCACTCAATACCGATCGGGCCCATCGAGCCCAGCAGCAGCTGAGGGTGCGCCTGGCGGGCATCGTCGACAGCCCCGCGATTGACCTCCGCCACGGACGGCGCAATCTGGTCGTGCTTGAGGGCATAGCTCGATGCCTGAAAGGTGTTGGTAATGAGCACCTGCGCGCCGGCGGCGACATACAAGCGATGGATACGAGAAACGGTCTGCGGCTCTG
>CABRZY010000231.1 GCA_902475475.1 uncultured Collinsella sp. | reverse complement strand
GACGATGACCTCTTTGCCTGCGGGGCGCCAAACTCGTCGAGGTCGGCGCCACCAACCGCACGCACCTGGCTGATTATGAGCAAGCCATCACGCCCGATACGGCGATGATCCTTAAGGTCCATCCTTCCAACTATCGCATCGAGGGTTTTCACGAGGAGGTGGGCTCAAGGGAGCTCGCCGCACTGGCCCATAAGCATGGCCTGCTGTTCTACGAGGACCAGGGCTCGGGCGCGCTGTTGCCCGACGACATCTTGGTGCGCGGCGGCGAAGAAACCACGCCGGCTTCGGTTTCGGCGGGGCTCGATCTGGTGTCGTGCTCGGGCGATAAACTGCTCGGTGCCGCACAGGCGGGCATTATCATGGGCCGTCGCGATCTGGTCCAGGCCTGCGGATCGCATCCGCTTATGCGTGCCCTGCGCCCGGGCAAGCTCGCACTGGCGGCGCTCGAGGCTACACTGCGCATTTACATGGATGGGGCGGATGTGGCCCATCGCGAGGTGCCGGTGCTCAACATGCTCACGCTTCCGCAGACTCATCTGGAGCGCCGCGCACGCAGACTGCGCGAGCTGATGGTGGCGGGCCTCGATAAGGCGGGTTGCCCGCGCGCCGTGCAGGTGGAAATCGTCGAGGAGTCGTCGACTCCCGGCGGCGGCTCGCTGCCTACCGTCGAGCTGCCCACCATGTGCGTTGCCGTGCGCCTCGTCGATGAGCGTCTTTCCGTTGACGCGCTCAAGCGCTCGCTCGTCCAAGATTTCGACACGCCGGTCGTCACGCGAGCCTCGCGCGATCGCATTTTGTTTGACGTCCGTACGCTCGTGGGCGACCGCGATATCGAGACGGCGGCGTCGACGCTTGCCGCATGCGTTGAGAAGGCGATTGCTCGATGAGTGAGGTTCAGGCGCTGGTAGAGTGTCCCGTTATCGTCGGCACGGCGGGCCACGTTGACCACGGTAAGTCGGCACTGATCGAGGCGCTGACCGGCAAGAATCCCGACCGTCTGGAGGTTGAGCGCCGTCGCGGTATGACCGTGGAGCTGGGCTTTGGCGAGCTGGCGCTGTCGAGTGGCAAGATCGTTGGCCTGGTCGACGTACCGGGCCACGCGCATTACCTGCGCGCCATGGTGCAGGGCGCGACAGGCATCGACGTTGCCGTGCTGGTGATCTCTGCCGTCGAGGGCGTAATGCCGCAGACCCGCGAGCACGTGCATGTGCTGGAGCTGCTGGGCGTTACGCATATGGTGGTCGCGCTGACGATGTGCGACCTGGCCGATAGCGAGATGGTTGATCTGGCCGAGCTCGATGTCGATGACTTTTTGTCGGGTACTGTGTTTGCGGGCGCGCCAATTGTGCCCGTGTCGTCTAAGACGGGCGAGGGGATTGACGGACTGCTTGCGGTGCTCGACGAGCAGGTGGGTGTCTGCTGGGATGCCTGCCGCGACCGTGCCGAGCGCACCGATGCCGCGCCGCGCCTGCCGATTGACCGCTGCTTTACGATTAAGGGCGTCGGCACTGTCGTAACGGGAACGCTGCACGATGCGCCGGTTGCGGTGGGCGACGAGCTGATGGCTTTGCCATCGCGTACGGTCTGTCGTGTGCGCGGGATTCAGGTGCATGGCGATACGCCGCGCGCGCTGCCTGGGCAACGCGTGGCGCTCAACCTGGTGGGCGATGCCGTCGCCACGCTCGATCGCGGTGAGATGCTCGGCGTGGCGGGCCGCTTTGGCCAGACGATGCGCTTTATGATGACGTTCACCTACCTGGGTCGCGAGGGAGCCAAGCCGCGCGTGCTCGAGTCGGGCGCGCGTGTGCATGTGATGGCCGGCACGTCCGAGGTCGTCGGTCGCATCATGTTCATGGAGGGTGAGGCCCCCATGGCGGTGGGCGAGACCCGTATTGTTCAGGTGCGCTTGGATAACTCGCTGCCGCTACGTGCCGGGGATCATGCCGTGGTGCTGTCCTATTCGCCCGTGATGCTTATTGGCGGCGGGCGCGTGCTGCTTTCTCGCTGCCGTCGCTCTCGCGAGCTTGTCGAAGGGGAGCGTGCGCTGTATGCGGCGCTCGAGGCCGGAGATATTGAGGGCGCTGTGGATGCGTGGCTGGCGCTGCAAGCGCTGCCGGTTGCGGCTGCCGATGTTACCGCGGCGCTCGATCTTGTTGCCGGTGAGGCTGAGGCGGCGTTGCGCGAGTTGGTGGCGAAGGGCGCTGCTCGCGTGCTTGCTGGCTCGGATGGCTCGCTGTATGCAGATGCTTCCGTGCTCGACGCCGCGATGGATGCACTGGCGGCGACCCTGTCAGCCATGCATGCGGCGGCTCCCAAGGAGACGGGCTTTACGCCCGGCGCCGTTGCCCATGCTGCGTGGCCTGCCGCTGATGAAGCCGTTGCCGCGGCTCTGATTGCCGAGGGCTGCTCGCGTGGCGTGTGCGCCGCCGAGGGCGCCGAGGTATTCGATCCGCATTCGGCCGCTGCGGCGGCACGCGTGGTGCGAGAG
>CABRZY010000230.1 GCA_902475475.1 uncultured Collinsella sp. | reverse complement strand
ATCACATAACCTCCTTTTTGTCTACGTATTTCCTACACGACATGAAAGGAGTATAGCTGTTTGGTTTGTGGAATTATAGCTAAATCCGCAAAAGGTTGGATTATTTGTTTAAACGTCTAGGTTTGTTACAAGTTGATTACGTTACTGCTTTTTGACTCATTACACGACAAGGCATCGCTCATCAAGCCATGCATTTTACAGATACAAGCAGGCTGTTCATTAATATCGATTTTAGGCAAGCGCGAATGCGCTTGTACTGCCGCCATTTTGTTTAAACAGACATGGCTTGACTTTTTTTCGTGACTTATGGTCTACGAAACCACTCAAAATAGTTGCGGTGGAATAGTTCTTGTTTAAGAGCCAGAAGGCTGGATTTAGGAACTATTTCACCGCAACTTATAGGGGATCCTAGACGATGTGGAGGGGGTTGGCGGCGTCGACGGCGTCGGGGGCGTCGGGGAGGCCGTCAGGAGCAGCGTCTGCCGGATCCTCGTCGGGGGTCTCGATCTGCTTGATCATGACCTCTTGGCCCTGCAGCAGGTATGTCTCGCCGCTACCGCAATGGGGGCAGGTCTTGCCATGCTCGACCGTCGCGTAGTCGCGGCCGCATACCTCGCAATGCGTCACGGCCTCGACGGGCTCCACGATAAGCTCCGCGCCCTCGGTGATGTGCTTTTTATCTGCAGCCCAGCGCCAAGCGTCGAGCAGCAAGTCGGGAACGACGCCCGAGACCTCGCCCAACAGCAACGTCACGCTCGAAACGCGACTCACGCCATTGGCGCGCGCCACGTTCTCAACATCGCGAATGATGTGGTAAACGATCCCCAATTCATGCACTTTTTCTTCCGCCGTTCCCGTTATGGCTACTTACTTGCGACCAAATTTGATCTTGATGGCGCGCTTTAAAGCATACTTGCCCAGGCTTGGGAGCTTTTGCTCGTATTTGACCATCGTGGAGCACTCGGGGCGGTCGCGATCCAGGTGGATGGCATCGAACGCGCACTTGGTGGTGCACAGACCGCAGCCGATGCACTTGTTGGGGTCGACGATCGAGGCACCGCAGCCCAAGCAGCGGGCGGTCTCGGTGCGCACCTGCTCCTCGGTAAAGGTCTCGACGTACTCGCTAAACGGCGCAGCCTTCTCGCGCTCGCGGTCGATATGCGCCACCTCGCGGCTCGCGTTGTCGTAGCTCTCGATCACGACATCGTCGCGGTCGAGCGCGGTGTAGCGACGCTGATTGCGGCCGATGGTGAGCGTGGATCCCGGCTGCACAAAGCGATGGATGGACACGGCGGCCTCGTGACCGGCGGCGATGGCGTCGATGGCAAAGCTCGGACCGGTGTAGACGTCGCCGCCCACAAAGATGTCGGGCTCGGCAGTCTGATAGGTCTGGGGGTCGGCAAGAGCACCCTGGCCGCGGCCAAGCTCCACCTTGGAGCCAGCCAGCAGGTCGCCCCACACGATGGACTGGCCGATGGACATGACCACGCGGTCGGCATCGACGCGGCGCAGATCGTTCTCGTCGTACTCAGGCGCAAACCGACCCTCGTCGTCAAAGACACGCGTGCAGCGCTTAAAGGTGATACCGCACACATGACCGGCCTCGTCCAGGTGAACCTCCTTGGGACCCCAGCCGCAGCTGATGTGGGTGCCGTCCTCAACGGCCTCGTGACGCTCCTCCTCGCTGGCGGGCATCTGGGCCTCGCTCTCCAGGCAGAACATCTCAACGTGCTCGGAGCCCAGACGGCAGGCGTTGCGCGCGACATCGATAGCAACGTTACCGCCGCCCACCACGATGGTGCGGCCGGACAGCGCGTCGATCTTGCCACTGTTGACCTCACGCAAGAAGTCGACGGCCACGGTCACGCCCTCGGCATCCTCGCCCGGAATGCCGGCAAGGCGGCCACCCTGGCAGCCGATGGCAACATAAAAGGCCGTAAAGCCCTGCGCGCGCAGCTCGTCGAGCGTCACGTCGCGACCGACTTCCACGCCATAGCGGAACTCGGCACCCATCAGGCGAATGATCTCGACCTCTGCCTCGATAACGTCCTTCTCCAGCTTAAAGCTGGGAATACCGTAGGTGAGCATGCCGCCCGGGCGCTCGTTCTTCTCGAACACGACGGGCTTGTAGCCCTTCTCGGCCAGGTAGAAAGCGCAGGACAGGCCGGCCGGACCGGCACCGATGATGGCAATCTTCTGGTCGAAGCCGCCGGCACGCGTCGGGGTCACCACAGGTGGGACATAGCGTGTCGCGGCATCAAGATCGCGCTGGGCGATAAACTTCTTGACCTCGTCGATAGCCACGGCGGCATCCACGCGACCACGAGTACAGGCATCCTCACAGCGGCGGTTGCACACGCGGCCGCAGATAGCGGGCAGCGGGTTCTCGCGCTTGATGAGCGCCAGTGCCTCGTCATAGCGGCCCTGTGCCGCAAGCTTCAGATAGCCCTGAACGGCAACGTGCGCGGGGCAGGCCGTCTTGCAGGGCGCGGTGCCGGACTCATGCGTCTCGATGCGGTTGTCGTTGCGATAGTTGGGCG
>CABRZY010000229.1 GCA_902475475.1 uncultured Collinsella sp. | reverse complement strand
CCGCTTACGCTCTCCCCTGCCAGTCACATACTCAAGAAACTCCTGGCAGGAAGAGCCGTGGGAGACTGCCAGCACACAGTCGTGCTGCGGCCTGGCCATGATGTGGGACAGCGCCGCGACCATGCGCGACTGGAGCTCGCCTTCAGACTCGCCACCAAAGGCCACCGGATAATCACCCCAGGGCTGCGGCGGCATCTCGCGATTTGATGTACCCTCCAGCGAGCCCAAATGCCACTCGCGCAGGTCATCGACCAGCTCTATCGAGCGGCCCTCACCAGCAATTAGCTCAGCCGTACGCCGCGCCCGGCCCAACGGGGAGGAATACACACGGTCAAAGGTCACGCCACGCGCCTCAAACGCCGCGCGCGTCGCCAGCGCCTGCTCGCGCCCGCGCGTCGTAAGCGGCGAATCGTGCCCACCCTGCAAAATGTTCTGCACATTGAGCTCAGTCTGCCCATGCCGCACCAAATACAAATCTGCCACACGTCCTCCCCTCGCACCACCGCAAAGGGGACAGGTACCTTTGTGGTGGTTTACCGCCGGATCACACCGCGGTGACGCTCAACTACACCAGTACGTCGACAAGCGAGCGCTTGGGTACGTGGTGCACCTGCGCCTCGTCGCGCCAATAATTGATGGAGCCGTCGGGGTTGGAATCGATCGCATCGATCACCTGTGTCTCGGCCGGAACGCCAAACGCCATGATCAGCTTGAGCTCATACTTGTCGTTATCGAGCCCCATGGCATCGATCGCGTGGGGCGTAAAGGCCTTGAACATGCAGACTGCCACCTCGGGCGTGGCGCTGCGGGCGGCGAGCATCATCGTCTGCGCGGCAATGCCCGTGTCGACCTCGGTAATGGGAGCGGCCGGCTTGCCCGGAACGGCGCGCTCAGCAAGAATCGCGATGTAGCCGGTCGGGCGCTCTCCCTCATCGGGACCCGGCCAATCCTTGAGCGCACCGGCCCATGCAAGCTCGTCAAATACACGCGCGCAGTCCTCTGCACCGCTTACCACATGAAAACGCAGACGCTGAGCATTGGCACCACAGGGAGTCAGGTGCGCCAGCTCCGCCAGCTCAAGCAAAAGCTCACGCGGCACGCGCATGGACTCGTCAAAGCGACGGCACGTGCGGGCGCAGCGAACCAACGCATCAAACGCGTCCAAGCCGAGCTTTTCGCAACCCTGCTTTGCCATCGACTCAGCGCTTACCGGCGCTGCGGGAACTGCTTCGTTCATAGGGACCCCCAATTTCGGGCAATTGTTCTTAGGAAAATCTAACCTAAAACCTAGGCAATTACATACAGCGGCGTAATGTTCTACAATTGTTGATTAATCCTCACTGGAGCGGGAACAAAAGTAACAATCCGGGAATGTGGGGCGGCAATTCGTCCTTCCCGCCCCATGCATCGGCGCCCTTGGGCGATACTTGTTGCAGCACTTTTGGCGTACGCCGCACGGAGAGCAATGAACGCGACGTGCACCACACGGAAAGGAGACATTATGGGCATCTTTAAGAACGATGACCAAAAATCGAGCCAGTTTGGATTTGACGAGAAAAGCATGGCGGGCAAAGCCGTCAAGGCCGTACGCTGGATCTACGCCATCACGGGCGTCTTAGCGCTCATTGCTGGTATCGCGCTGCTTTTTGCACCCGCCAAGTCCCTCGTCTTTTTGACGACTGTCCTGGGTTTTTACTTTGTAATCACTGCTGCCATTAGGCTGTTCACTGCCATTTTTGAGCCGCTGCTGCCCACCGGCTGGCGCGTGACGAGCATCATCTCCAACCTACTCATTATCTTGGGCGGCGTCATAATCCTGCGCAACCAGGCCTTCTCGACCGCGACGCTCACCACGATGGTGGTTATCGTGGCCGGCTTTGGCTGGATCGTCGAAGGTGTCATGTCCATTCTGGAGTCCGAGCTTTCGTCCAACCGTGCCCTCGCCATCCTGAGCGGCGCGCTCTCCATCATCGCCGGCATGTTCGTGTTTATCTATCCGCTGTGGTCGGCCAAGATGCTCGTCATCTTTAGCGGCGCCGCACTGCTGGTGTTTGGCGTAACGCTGATTGTTCGCGCTATTCAATTTGGCAAACTGGTGCACTAGATGCCGCGAACGCTCTTTATTGATGCAGACGCCTGCCCGGTCACGCGCGAGTCGATTGACTGCGCGCGGCGGGCGGGCGTCGCCGTCGTTATCGCCGGCAACAGCACACAGAACCTGGAACGCCACATTCGCCGCGACGATCCGCGCGACGTCGAGCATGCGCGACGCGGATTTTGGGTCACGACGCTCGATGTGAGCGTGGGCGCCGACAGCGCCGACTTTGCCATTGTCGAACGCCTGCAGGCGGGCGACGTAGTCGTGACGCAGGACATCGGCTTGGCGAGCATGGTGCTCGGGCGCGATGCCGCCGCCATCGGCGTACGCGGGCGCGTCTACGATAAGGCGACCATCGACATGCAACTGTTTATTCGCCACGAGGAAAAGAAGGTGCGCCGCGCCGGCGGTCGCACTCGCGGTCCGGCGGCATTTACCAGCGAAGACCGGGCCCGCTT
>CABRZY010000228.1 GCA_902475475.1 uncultured Collinsella sp. | reverse complement strand
GGATTTGGTCGCCGCAGCACCAGAAGGTGATACCGCGCGCGGCCTCGGGGTTCGAGATGTCGCGACGCACGCGGCCGACCCAAATCAGGTCCTGGTCGGACGTATCCATCGGCATGGGGAAGCGGTCGTGTGCATCCTCGGCAGCCATATCGTCAACCAGCTTCACGCCCGGAGCGGCAGCCAGCGCAGCACGGGCCTCTTCCACCGTGATGTCGCGCTCAAACTCGAGCGTAATGCTCTCGGAGTGCGAACGCAGCACGGGCACGCGCACGCAGGTGCAGTTCACGCGCAGCTCGGGCAGATGCATGATCTTGCGACCCTCGTTCTGCAGCTTCATCTCCTCGGAGGTAAAGCCCTCCTCCTTGACGCCGCCAATCTGCGGAATCAGGTTGCTCGCCAGCTGGGCGGCGAAGGCGCGCGGCTCGGGAATCTCCTCGCCACGGCCCAGGGCGGCAAGCTGTGCTTCGAGCTCGGCCATACCGGGGGCACCGGCGCCCGAAGCTGCCTGATACGTGGACACGATCATACGCTTTACGCCGGCAAGCTGATGCAGCGGCCAGGTGGGAACCAGGCCGATAATGGTCGCGCAGTTGGGGTTGGCGATAAGGCCGTGATGCCACTTGATATCGTCGGCATTGATCTCGGGCACGACCAGCGGCACCTCGGGATCCATGCGGAAGGCATGGCTGTTGTCGACCACGACAGCGCCGCGCTTGACGGCCTCGGGCAGCAGCTCCTTCGCGATATCGTCGCCGGCGGCTCCGAGCACAATATCGCAGCCCTCAAAGGCCTCGGGGCAAGCCTCCTCAATCACGATTTGCTCGCCGCGGAACTCAACGGTCTTGCCCGCAGAGCGCGCGCTCGCCAGCAGCTTGAGCTTACCGACCGGAAACTCCTGCTCGTTGAGGCACTCGAGCATCTGGGTGCCCACGGCTCCCGTCGCGCCCAAAATAGCAACCGTGTACTGTTTCATGCTTCCCCCTTTAAAGGTTGTGGCTTTTGCCCGCACGCCGAGCAGGCCGATTATTGTTGCCAGTGTATACAAGAACGGGGCGGGCACGAAACCCGCCCCGTCGAAACGAAACCGAAACGAAACGCCCCGCCGTAGATTTTTGAGACATGACCCAAAAATCCACCGAGCAGTCGCTACTTTTTGAGCGCGGCCAGGGCGGGATCGACCGGCGCAGGAGCCTCCAGATCGGAGACCTTCACAATGCCGTTTTCGTCGGAGAAGGCACGGTAAATGGTCTGAATCGCCAGGTCGAAGTCCTTCTCCTCGACACCGATAATGATATTGATCTCGTCGCAGCTCTGCGAAATCATACGCACGCTCACGCCAGCCTGGCCGAGCATGCCAAACAGGTGGCCCGAGATACCTGCGCGGCCGCGCAGGTTACGGCCAACGGTCGCGATGAGCGCCAAGCCCTCGACAACCTCAATCTCGAGCGGCTCGACCTCCTGCTGAATGTCGCCCACGAGCGAGTACAGCGAATCGTGCACGTCCTGCTCCTGCACCACGGCGCCAAAGCGGTCGACGCCGGTGGGCATATGCTCGACGGAGACGTCATAGCGCTCGAAGACCGAAAGTGCACGGCGCATAAAGCCGACACGGGGCTTGGTGCGGTCGCGGGCCACATTGATGGCGACAAAGCCGCGCTTGCCGGTCACGCCGGTAATGATGGGCTCCGCCTCGCCCTCATCAGCCGTCTCGCTAATGATGGTACCGGGGTCCTGCGGCGCATTGGTGTTCTTGATGACCAGCGGAATACCAGCCTCGCGCACGGGGAACACAGCCTCCTCGTGCAGGACGCTCGCGCCCATGTACGAAAGCTCGCGCAGCTCCTCGTAGGTAACGCGGGCGATGGGCTGAGCCTCGGGCACGATGCGCGGGTCGGCAGAGTAGAAGCCCGAGACGTCGGTCCAGTTCTCGTACAGATCGGCTCCCAAGCACTTGGCCAGGATCGAGCCCGAGATATCGCCGCCGCCACGATCCAGCAGCTTAATCTGGCCCTCGCGCGTCGCGCCGTAGAAGCCAGGCATAACGAAGCCGCCCTGCTGACCGTACTCTTGCACCAGCTCGGAGGTGCGGTTCATGCTGAGCGTACCGTCGTGATGGAACGCCACAACCGTCGCGGCGTCCAGGAACGGCAGACCCAGGTACTCAGCCATCAGGCGAGAAGTACTCGCCTGATGCCTGGCTTCTACGGCGCGACGCGCGAGGCCGTCGCGGCGTCCAGGAACGGCAGACCCAGGTACTCAGCCATCAGGCGAGCGGTGAAGTACTCGCCGCGGCTCACGAGCTCCTCGGTGGAGTAACCGCCCGAGCGGGCGCGCTCAGCAAAAGCCGCGAACTCCTCACGGATGGGATAGGTGAGCTCCAGCTCGTCAGCGATATCAAAATAGCGCTGGCCGATGTCCTCGAGCAGTTCCTCGCACGACACGTGGTACTTGACGTGCGCGTTAACCAGGTAGAGCAGGTCGGTCACCTTGGTGTCGCCCTTAAAACGGCGGCCGCAGGCAGAAACCACCACAAAACGGCGGGCCCGGGAGCGATGCCGGTGCGGATTGCCACCTTACT
>CABRZY010000227.1 GCA_902475475.1 uncultured Collinsella sp. | reverse complement strand
GCTCACGTGTGATATGGGCGGCGAGCTGCCGGCAACATCGGCGATATTGACCTTCTTGCCGGTCTCGTCGTTGTTGCCCGCCGACTTGCCCTTACCGTGCCATGCGGGGTACAAATCGACCGTACTATCGGCCAGCACCATGCGATCGGCTTCAGACGGATTGACATACTCTTTGTAGTAGTCGAGCGTATCGGGCGTGTAATAGACATACGTCTGCGACATGTCGGCCGGATTATAGCGCTCCAGATTCTCGTTCATCACGTTGGCAATCGACATACCGCACGTCACCGAGGTGATGGCCAAAAACAGGAGCATCGCGATGACGCCCATCGAAAAGCACACCGTGTTGACCTTGGCCGCAAGCTGGCGCACGGTAAACATGTTGAGGCCGCGCCAATACACGCCGCGCAGGCTCTGCAGCAGCTTGATGAGCATGCCCGAGAGTCCCCAGAACAGGGCAAAGGTGCCCACGGTAACCATAGCGGTCGTAATACCAAACTGGTTCATGGCCTCTTGCAGCTTGCTGTCCGTCGCGGTTAGCGGGAACCCATCACGTAGCAGACGGTAATAGGCCACGCCCACAAGCACCACGCCCACGGCAAAGATGGCAATCGCGATCCAGGGGTTGCGTGTCTTGATGCTCTCGTTGCGACGCTCGGCACCCATAAGCTCGATGAGTTTGGTACGACGCACGGCGCGAAGGTTCAGCAGTAGCGTGAGCACAAACATTACGAGCATGCAGGCAAGGGTCAGATTGAACGCATGCACCGAGAAAAAGAAGTGGAAATTGGCGATCTGTGTCTTAAAGAGCGAGGCCGTAAAGAACGTCATGAGCTGGGAGAGTCCCACACCCAGCACAATGCCGGCGACAAAGGCGCCGACCGAGACAATCACCGTCTCGAGCGCCATGATCGTGGCGACGCGCCCGCACCCCATGCCGAGCACCTGGTACAGGCCAAACTCCTTCTTGCGGCGTTTCATGATGAAGTTATTGGCATACACCATTAAAAAGGCCATGACACCGGCCAAAAAGTACGTCAGGTTGCCGAGCATGCTGCCCATAACCTGCGCCAAGCCCTTTTCATCGATTCCGGCGATGTCGACCTGCATCGAGATGGTGTTAAAGGCATAGAAGACCGTGACGCCCAGGGTGAGCGTCAAAAGGTAGACGAGGTAGTCGCGGCCGGCGCGGCGGACGTTGCCCCAAGCGAGTTTACAGAGCATCGGAGCCCTCACCGCCCATCATGGCAACGACCTCCATAATGCGGTCGAAGAACTCTCGGCGGTCGGTGTCGCCGCGGCGCAGCTCGGTGAAGATCTTGCCGTCGCGGATAAACAGCACGCGGCTCGTGTAGCTGGCGGCAAAGCTGTCGTGCGTGACCATGAGCACGGTGGCGCGTAGGCGGCGGTTAAGGGCCTCCAGGCTCTCGAGCAGCAGGCGAGCGCTCTTGGAATCGAGAGCGCCGGTGGGCTCGTCGGCCATAATCATGGTGGGGTCGGTGACGAGCGCGCGAGCCGCGGCAACGCGCTGCTGCTGACCGCCGGACATCTGGTAGGGATACTTGTCGAGCACCTGACTGATGGACAGGCGCGCTGACACATCCTGCACGCGGGTCGAGATCTCTGCCGAGTTTGTGCGGGCGATGGTGAGCGGCAGGGCGATGTTCTCGCGCGCCGTAAGGGTATCGAGCAGGTTAGAGTCCTGGAAGATAAAGCCGAGCTCCTCGCGGCGGAACTGCGAAAGCTTAGCCTGCTTCATGCGTGTTACGTCCTGCCCATTGATGCGAATCGCGCCGCTCGTGGCGCTATCGATGGTCGACACGCAGTTGAGCAACGTCGACTTGCCCGAGCCCGAGGCGCCCATGATGCCAACGAATTCGCCGCGGTTGACGGTAAAGCTGACGTCGTTGAGCGCGCGGGTCACATTGCCCAGCGCTCCATATACCTTTTCGAGATGCGCGACCTCCAGTACCGGAGTCGCCATGTGCGTGGTTTGCATACCGAGTCCTTTCTTGCGATTAGTCTACGGCATCTATAGTCGCAAGAAGACGAGTCGGCTACCATCGATATGGCTTACGCTTGCCTTACCGTTGTGTAAGGTACGGGTAGCTACCCTGCCACGTGTTGATGTTGAGAGAGGACTCCTGTTGAAGACTGTTCATGTTGCCGCTGGGATCATTCGCAAGGAAGGATCCGATGAGCTGCTTGCCGTGCAGCGCGGCTACGGCGACATGCAGGGGCTTTGGGAGTTTCCCGGCGGTAAGCTCATACGCGGCGAGACACCCGAAGACGCCGTACGCCGCGAGCTCATGGAAGAGCTGCAGGTAAAAGTCACCAACCTGCGCGATTTCTACACCGTTGAGTATGACTACCCCAATTTTCATCTCTCCATGGAGTGCTATTACTGCTCGCTCGCCGATGAATCCGATGAACCCCAGAAGCACGACCGCCAGCTCGATATCCGCTGGATTCCGCGCACCTCGCTTGCCACGGTTGAGTGGATGCCCGCCGACAAGGGGCTCATTGATGCCCTGATTGAGCTGAAGGAAGACCGGCTCGATTGACTTTTTGATGGCGG
>CABRZY010000226.1 GCA_902475475.1 uncultured Collinsella sp. | reverse complement strand
GGGTGAGCCTTCTCCATCTCGTCGAGCAAGATCACGGAGTACGGACGACGGCGCACGGCCTCGGTGAGCTGGCCGCCCTCGTCGTAACCCACGTATCCCGGGGGCGCACCGATCAGACGCTGGACGCTGAACTTCTCCATGTACTCGGACATGTCGATACGCACGAGCGCGCGCTCGTCGTCGAACAGGCACTCGGCAAGCGCCTTGGCGAGCTCGGTCTTGCCCACGCCGGTGGGGCCCAGGAAGAAGAAGCTGCCGATGGGCTTGTCCGGATCGGAGAGGCCCGCACGGCTGCGACGCACGGCCGCGGCGACAGCGGAGACCGCCTCGTCCTGGCCGATGACGCGCTTGTGCAGCTCGCCCTCCAGGCCCTTGAGCTTGTCGAGCTCGCCCTGCATCATCTTGGACACGGGCACACCGGTCCAGGCGCTCACGACCTCGGCGATCTCATCGGAGGTCACCTGTTCGTTGAGGCCCTCGCCGTCCTGCTGCTTTTGTGCCTCGAGCGCAGCCTCGGAATCCTGAATCTGCTGTTGCAGACCCGGAATCACGGAGTAGCGCAGCTCGGACGCACGACCCAAATCGCCGTTGCGCGTCGCACGCTCCTCTTCGCTCTTGGCCTCATCGAGCTGGCCCTTGAGCTCCTGCACGTGGTCGATGGCGTTCTTCTGGTTGAGCCAGCCGGCCTTTTGCACGTTGAGCTTTTCCTGAACCTCGGCAATCTCCTGGCGCAAGGCCTCCAGACGCTCCTTGGAAGCGTCGTCGGTCTCCTTCATGAGTGCCTGCTCCTCGATCTGCAGCTGGGTGAGCTGACGCGTGGTGGCATCGATCTCGACCGGCATGCTGTCGAGCTCCATGCGCAGGCGGCTTGCCGCCTCATCGACCAGGTCGATGGCCTTGTCGGGCAGGAAACGGTCGGCGATGTAGCGATCGGAGAGGTCGGCAGCTGCCACGAGCGCGCTATCGGTGATATGCACGCCGTGGAAGATCTCGTACTTCTCCTTCAAGCCACGCAGGATCGAAATGGTGTCCTCGACGGTGGGCTCGCTGACCATCACGGTCTGGAAACGACGGGCGAGCGCCGCGTCCTTCTCGATGTACTTGCGGTATTCGTCGAGCGTGGTCGCGCCGATCGCATGCAGGTCGCCACGGGCGAGCGCAGGCTTGAGGATGTTGCCGGCGTCCATGGAGCCCTCGGTGGCACCCGCGCCCACGATGGTGTGGAGCTCATCGATGAACAGGATGACCTTGCCTTCCGATTTTTGCACTTCCTTGAGCACGGCCTTCAAGCGGTCCTCGAACTCACCACGGTACTTGGCGCCGGCGACCAGCGCGCTCATGTCGAGCTCGATGAGGTCGCGGTCGCGCAGGGTGCTCGGCACGTCGCCGGCCACGATACGCTGGGCGATGCCCTCGACGATGGCAGTTTTACCCACGCCCGGCTCGCCGATGAGCACGGGGTTGTTCTTGGTGCGACGGGACAGGACCTGGATGGTACGACGAATCTCGTCGGTACGGCCGATGACAGGGTCGAGCTTGCCGGCGCGGGCAAGATCGCAGATGTTGCGTCCGTACTGCTCCAGCGCCTCAAACTGGGTCTTGTCCTCGGCAGACGTCACGCGGTCATCGCCACGCAGCTCCTCGTAGACCTGCTCGATGCGCTCCTTGGTGACGCCTGCGTCGCGCAGAACGCGGCCCGCCTCGCCCTTGTCCTCGGCAAGTGCCATCAGCAGATGCTCGGTCACCACAAAGCTGTCGCCCATCTTGGTGGCCTTTTTCTCGGCCTTCTCGATGACGCGGACAAGCTCATTGGAAAGACCCATCTGCTGACCCTCGCCCGAAACCTTGGGCGCGTGGTCGATGGCATCCTGTGTGGAACGTGCGAGCTGAGCTGGGTCGGCACCGATGCGCTCGATAATCACGGAGATATTGCGCTCGCCGGCACCGAGCAGGGCAGACAGCAGGTGGATCGGCTCCACCGCGCCGGCCTGCGCATCGGCAGCCGTGCTCATGGCGGTCTGCAGCGCCTCGCGCGACGTCATTGCTAGCTTATCGATTCTCATGGAATCACCTCTCTTGGGGTGGCCGCCCTACGGGGCGGCTTCATGTTGTTCGAGAAGTATTGTTGCCAGCTTTGTACAATCTTATACACAAATCTAAGTCTCTATATATAAGATTTTCTGAGTGATTAAGAGATAGGGTACTGAGATGTCAGCCCGCCGCTGCCCAGGCGCACTACCGTCTCGATCTGTAACATCTAGCAGCCATTTTTGATCCTAGATGTTACAGATCGAGAGAAAATGACCAGCGGCAACCGTTTGTCTCAATCTGTAACATCTAATCGGCAAATAGAGCTCTATCTGTTACAAATCGAGACGAACAGAAAACACCCGGATCAAAAATCTAAATCTGTAACACCAGGCCCACTTTTAGCGGCCAAGATGTTACAGATCGAGACAGACCGAAAACCACCACAAAGAGGGCAGTGAACTGCCTCCCATTTCTTGGACATCGGGAAATGGGAGGTCGCTATTTATTCAGTCCAAGTTTCGGGGCGCAGTTCACAGGCACCTTTGTGGT
>CABRZY010000225.1 GCA_902475475.1 uncultured Collinsella sp. | reverse complement strand
AGCAGCGACAGCAGCGTCAACCCGGTGCCTCGGCCCCGGGATAGGCAAAACTAAGGCCTCGCACCTCAATCGCCGGCGCGGCCGAGCCATATGCCACACCCGCCGACGAGCTCCTATCCAACCGAGCCATCAGCCAAACCTCTTCTCATCAATCGCGTGCAACGCGCAAGGCAGCACCATCCAGGCAGCGTACACGACATAGCCCAGCCACGGCGCCGGCACCGAGAGCTGCGGATAAAACGAATACTGCGTCGTCGCGGTCCACGCCACTGCCGCCGTGGCCACGCCAAACAGCGCAAGCCCAACCAGCGCGGCAACGTCGCTGAGTCCCAGTCGATACCGCGCATACGTCGTACGACGCGTCGCGGCACCCCACCCGCGTGAGCGCATCGCGTCCGCGCGATCCAGCGAATCTTCCATGCCCCAGCCCATCAACACGCTTGACGCCCGCAGACGCGAGCGCACGGGATCGGCCGGCGCGCGCCCCGGCACGTCAATCGCACCCTGCACCGCCAGCACCGTACGACCGCGGCGCAAAAACTGTGGAATAAGCCGCATGCACATCGAGATCATGAGCGCGATCACCGGCGCGGCGTTACCCAGCAGCGCGAGTACCTTGTCGTATTCGAGCATCGACGCCGCGGCCTCAAACCACAGCACGCTCGCCACAAACAGCCCACCCATGCACAGGCCGTATACCATGCTTTCCAGATACACCGCGCGCATGCCAATACGGAACAGTTCCGTCGAACCCGAAGCGCTAAACAGCGGATTGACCAGCGCGATAATCAAAATCACCGGCAGCTGCCAGCGAAGTGCGCCCAGCGTGCGGGCAGCCCCACGCGTCGCAAATCCATACGCCAGCCCGCCCGCAAGCGACAGCGCGATCAGCACCGGTTGCATCGAGAACATGGTGAGCCCCAGCGTCAGCACTATATAGAGTGCCGGCACAGCCGGATGCGACATCGAGAATGCCGCGACGGGCTCGCCGCCAAACTCCTCTCGTATGTTGTCCACGGGCACCCCCGTCCCCTCGCTCAAACGACAGCTCCGCAGCACCGCCAACGCCGCACGCAAGCAGTGCAAACGCCATGCCGGCGGCGCAAGCCTCAACCGCCGCAATCCAATCGTTACGCGCTCATCATATGCCTGCGGTATCATATTGCGCCGTGTATCGTTTCCAAACACACGTCTCTATAACGTAACAGGAGATCACATGGACGCAACCGCAATTATCCTCGCTGCCGGCGAGGGCACCCGCATGAAGTCGAACCACTGCAAGGTTTCGCACAAGATCCTGGGCAAGCCCATGGTTCAGTGGATCGTCGACGCCACCATCAAGGCCGGCTGCAGCCGCGTCGTGGTCGTCATCGGCAGCCACGCCGACGAGATGCGCGCCCTCATCGACGGCGCCTACGCCAGCAGCGCCACCAAGGTCGAGTGCGTCGAGCAGACCGAGCGCCTGGGCACCGGTCACGCCGTGAAGGTCGCGCTCGAGGCCTGCGGCATCACGCAAGGCCCCGTCGTCGTGCTCAACGGCGACCTGCCGCTCATCACCGCCGACACCGTCGCCAAGTTCGCGCAAACCGTCGCCACCGGCGAGCTCGCCTGCACCGTCATGACCATGACCCCGCCCGACCCCTTCGGCTACGGCCGCATCAAGCTGGGCGCCGATGGTCAGATCGAGCGTATCATCGAGCAGAAGGACTGCACGCCCGAGCAGGCCGCCACGTTGCTCGAGTGCAACGCCGGCTGCTACGCCTTTGACGGCGCGCAGCTCGCCGCCCACATTAACGAGATCGGCAACGACAACGCGCAGTCCGAGTACTACCTGCCCGACATGCTCGAAATCCTCAAGGGTCACGGCCAGGCGGTCTCCATCTTCCACTGCGATGACTACCGCGACGGCCTGGGCGTCAACAGCCGCATTCAGCTCGCGCAGCTCACCGCCATCGCGCGCGACCGCATCAACGAGCACTGGATGGCCGAGGGCGTCACGTTCATCGATCCCACGCAGGCCTGGATCGGCCCCGACGCTGTTATCGGCCGTGACACCGTCGTGTGGCCGCAGACGCACCTGATCGGCCACGTCACCGTGGGCGAGGAGTGCCAGCTCGGCCCCAACAGCCGCCTCACCGACACCACCGTCGGCAGCGGCTGCGTCATCGATGAGACTATCGCCATCGAGGCCGTCATCGAGAACGGCGTCGACTGCGGCCCGCGCGCTTACCTGCGCCCGGGCACCCACATGCTCGACGGATCCAAGGCCGGAACGCACGTGGAGATCAAGAAGTCCACGATCGGCGAGGGCTCCAAGGTGCCGCACCTGTCCTACATCGGCGACACCACCATGGGCTCCGGCGTCAACGTGGGCGCGGGCTCCATCACCTGCAACTACGACGGCGTGCACAAGCACAAGACCGTCATCGGTAAGGACGCCTTCATCGGTTCCGACACCATGATGGTCGCGCCCGCCCAGATCGGCGACGGCGCGCTCGTGGCCGCCGGCTCCGTCATCACCGAGCCGGTCCCGGCAGACGCACTCGGTCTGGGCCGTGCCCGTCAGGATAACGTCTTTACCGTCAACGGACACGAAC
>CABRZY010000224.1 GCA_902475475.1 uncultured Collinsella sp. | reverse complement strand
GTCTTTCGCATGCGGGCGCAGCGATGGCGCGTGCGGGGAGCCTGCGGGCGCCCGGGTGTCGCTTGTCGCACGGTCGGGGTCGACGATTTCCGTGATTAGGCGTTCTGCCTCGTCGACATCCAGACAGGGCGTGCCGCTTACCAAGCCATCGGTCTCGAGGCTGTTGAAGATGCGCGTGACGCGCGGACAATCGACGCCGATGGTGCGAAGCTCGTCGGTGCGTGCGAAGACCTCGTGTGGCTCGCCCTGCAGCGCGATTTCGCCATGGTTGAGCACGAGCACGCGGTTGCAGTACTCCGAGAGCAGGGCGACCTTTTGCTCAACAACGACGATGGTGATTTCAAGTGCGCGGTTTGCCTCACGCAGCGTCTCGAAGACCAATGTGGAGCTGGCGGGGTCGAGTGCCGCGGTGGGCTCGTCGAGAACCAAGACGCGCGGACGCATGGCGAGGATGGCGGCGATGGCTACCTTTTGCTTCTGTCCGCCCGAGAGGGTTGCGATCTCGCGGTCGCGCAGGTCGCTGATGCCGACGGTCTCGAGCGTTTCGCTCACGCGCTGCTCGATCAGGTCGTGGGGAACGCCAAAGTTCTCGAGGCCAAAGAGCATCTCGTCCTCGACGACCGAGGCGACCATCTGCGTGTCGATATCCTGCAGCACGCTGCCGACGATCTGTGACACGTCGGTGAGCGAGGCTTCGCAGGTGTCATGGCCGTCAACCATGACGGACCCAAAGAACGCGCTGGTGTAGTGGTGGGGCACGGCACCTGACAGGCAGGCGGCAAGCGTGGACTTGCCGGCGCCCGAGGGCCCGATGATGCCGATGAAATCTCCCTTGTTCACGCTGAGCGAGATGTGGCTGAGCGCCTGCTCGGTCTGCGTGCCATAGGAGAACGAGACATCGTCGACGTTGATGATCGTTTCCATGGATACCTTTCATAGTCATTGGGGACGTTCTTTAATGACCAGTCGTTTAAGAACGTCCCCAAAAGCTAGTCGTTTGGGACAGTCTTTGGTGGTGAAGCACGGAGATGGCTTTACGAGGGGCCCCAGGTTGGCGCGAAAGAGGAGCGAAGCGTACTTGGGTACGCGAGCGACGAATGAACGCCAAGATGGGGTGGCTCGTAAAGTCGAGCGGGTTAGTTGAGCTTCAGGGCCTTCTGGATGGGCAAGTAGAGGGCGCCGACCAGAATGGCGTTAAAGACGGCGGTCATGGCGACGACGGGCAGCATGGCGGCGGCGAGTTCGCCTACCACGCCGAGCATGGCCATCTTGATGACCATGAAGATGACGCCGGAGACAAAGGTGGTCAGGAAGGTTGCGACAATGGCGATGGCGGGCTTGACTTGACCGTTCTTGCCGGCGGCGTTGACGATGCCGGCCATGAGCATGGCGGCGATGCCCTCGGCGGCAAAATCGACGAACGGCGAAGTGGTGGTGATCTGGATCACGGCAGCCGAGATAAGGCCAATGACGAGCGCCTGGCCGATGTTGGGGCGAACGACCAGGATGGTGAGGCAGAAGGCCGAGATGATGAACTCGGGGCTGATCATGCCGCCCGAGATGCCCGAGATGGCCTTGCCGACGGTGAAGTTGAGGATGAAGCCGGCGGCGAGCAGGATGGCAAGCAGGACGAGGGCGCGGACATCGAGTTTGCCACGGTCGGCGGTCTGGACGGTGCGGGGCTGGGTGGCGGTGGTGTTCTGAGACATGGTGAAAATCCTTTCGGAATGGGAGTGCAAGAGAAAAGCGGAGGCGCGTGATGCGAATGCGATCGGGCTCGAGATAGAAAAAGGCCCCCGGTCGAAACCGGAGGCCTTCCAATCACCTAGAGCGCAAAAACAGGCGTGAGGGACTCACTGTCGACCGATCGTATTCGCATCACGCCACCACCAGTTGTTGAGAGACTTCATTGTGTTCTTCATGTTGGTGGCTCCTTTCGTGATGCCGTGGCGCGGTCGCACCTAGTTGCTGTTGCGCTGCACTATAGCACAGCAAAGTGTGTGCGGGGAAATCTTTTTTGAAAAGATTTCAGGCGGGTTTCCCGTCGGTCAAAAAGGCGGGTTAAGCGGGCGAGGCTGCCATTGCTGCCTTGCCCGCTCAGCTAAGACGTTACTCCTTATTGCGACGGTAGAGGAAGTAACCGCCCGCGGAGATGACGGCAACGCCAGCGATGGCGAATGCAGCCACCACGCGGCCATCAAAACGATCACCGGTGGTGGGCAGGCCGCCCTTGGTGTTCGTCTTGTTGGTGGTTACCGTGGTCGTGGTGTCCGACTTGCCAGGCTTCTCGGGCTTGGTGGTGGGCTGCTCGGGCTTAGCGGGCTGCTCGGGGGTACCGGGCTGCTCAGGAGTACCAGGCTGCTCGGGAGTGCCAGGCTGATCTGGGGTTACCGGGTCGGTGGCAAGAGCGTCCTTGGCGTAGGTGATGGACACCTTGAGGCCGTTGGTCTCGGTGTTCAGGTCGCTCGGGGTGAAGGGCTGGTCGAAGTTCTCAGCCTTCAGATAGGCGCGCATCTCCTGGAGCAAGGCCTTGCACTTCTTGTAGGTGTTCTCGGTAGCAGCCTTGCCGGCCTTGTTGGCCAGGGCAGTGCGGCCCTCGGTGGTCGTCTCGGC
>CABRZY010000223.1 GCA_902475475.1 uncultured Collinsella sp. | reverse complement strand
ATGATCGATGCGACCGGCGACGTGCGCCGCACCTTTAACGACTACCGCGACCCGTTGGGCAGTACCGGGTGCGCCCCGTCGCGTAGCACCAGGACCACGAGCATATCTGTGGCGCTGCCAATGTTCGCGAGCGAGCGTCCGGCAAACGGATGTCCAGCGCCTACCTTGAGCTTGACGAACGACATGCCGTCCTCGTCGCGGTAGTCGTTAAAGGTGCGGCGCACGTCGCCGGTCGCATCGATCATATCGAGCTTCTTTGCCACCGCCGGCAGCAGCGAGCCCTGCACCACGATGCTCGACGCGGCAATCACAAACACCAGGTCAAACAGGTCGTGCCCACCGGGAACGCCGGCCACCACGGCAAAGAGACTAAAGACGACCGAAGCTGCTCCGCGCAGGCCCGCCCAGCTTACGAGCGCGACCTGGCGGGGGTTCGTCTTAAAGGGCGCCAGGAGCACGCCGACGGCGATGGGGCGGCTCACGAAGAGCATGAACGCCATGAGCGCCAGGCCCGGCAGCAGCATTTGCGGCAGGCGTGCGGGTGTAACGAGCAGGCCCAGCAAAAAGAAGATGGTCATCTCTGCCATCTCGGTGAGGGTGTCAAAGAAGTGCGCCATCTCGACTTTGCCGGTGATGTCGCTGGCACCCAGCACAATGCCGGCCAGGTATACAGCCAAAAAGCCGTTGCCGCCCAGGTAGCTCGGCAGCGCGTAGGCGACGATGGCCACGGCGAACAAAAAGATGGTCTGCGCGTCCTTGGCCGTTGCGTGCGCGCGTTCAATCAGGCGGCCCGCCGCCCAGCCGATGGCAAGGCCCAGGCTCACGCCCAGGATAATCTGCTTGGCCAGCAGTGCGGGAATGTTGATGTCGCCGCCGGCCGCGAGTGTAGCGAGCACAGCGGTGAGCATGTAGGCGACGGGGTCGTTGGAGCCCGATTCGACCTCAAGCAGCGAGTCGGTGCCACCTCTCAGCGACAGGCTGTGCTCACGCAGTACGCTAAAGACGCTCGCCGCGTCGGTGGATGCCACGACCGATCCCAGCAGCAGGCCGCCGATCCAGTCGAACCCCAGCGCGAAGTGGGCGAACACGCCGGTGATGCCGGCAGTGATGACGACGCCGAGCGTGCTCAGCAGCACCGCCGGCGCAGCGACGGGCTTGGCGCGGTCGATATTGGTGTTAAAGCCGCCGTAGAACATGATGAACAGCAGCGCCGTGCTGCAGACGGTTTCGGTGAGTGCGTAGTCGCTAAAGTCGATATGCGTCGGGCCGTTGACGCCCAACAACATGCCCAGCGCGATAAAGATGAGCAGGGTGGGGAAGGGGAGCTTTTTGCCGACGGGTTTGATGGTCAGGCACAAAATGATGACAAGGCCGATAAAGAGAAGGATCTGGTTCATGGATGGTGTCCGCTCCTGGGTGGTTGGCGTGGCACGGTCAGTTGTCTGCGGATATTTGTACCCAAAGATGGTGGGTTTATGGGGTTGGATTGCGGGCGCGCGCGATATCGTCATAGACGGCTGCCGTCTTTGCCTCTGCTCGGAAACCCTTTCCAGCTTTATTGCAACGGAGTACAATGGGTAACGTTTAAGTTCAACTTGAAGTTTTAGTTGCGGCGCCGGGCTTCGGCCGCAATGCAAGGAGAGGCGTACCATGGCGATCTATGTGACATCTGATGCTCACGGGCACGTGCGTGCGCTTGACGAGGCCCTGTCTAAGATCTCGTTGACGTCCGACGACACGCTGTACGTGCTGGGCGACATGATCGATCGCGGGCCCGATCCGGTCGGCGTTATTAAGCTCGTGCGCTCGCTGCCCAACGCCCACGTGCTCAAGGGTAATCACGAGCAGATCATGCTCGATGCCATCATTGGTCAGGATCCGCTCGATGCCGAGACCTGGGATATCAACGGTGGCTGGACGACGCGCGAGCAGCTCAACGACATGGAATTTGAGGCATACGAGGAGCTCGTGCGATGGATGGCCGCGCTGCCGCTCTACGCGGTGGTCGAGACCGAGGAGCGCCCGTATCTGCTGGTACATGCCGGTATTGAGACCGAGGCGGCGCAGGCGTTTTTGCTTGAGCATGGCGTCGATTGTGCCGATGGCGTTGGAGCGGTGGGTGCCGATTGCGAGCTGCTGCAGCAGATGCTCGCGGTGCAGTCGTCCGATGACCTGCTGTGGATTCGTCATGGCTATTGGGATGCGTCGACAGGGCTGCTTTCTGCCGAGGGCAAGGGCCCGGTCGTGGTGAGCGGTCACACGCCCACGGTATCGCTTGGGCGCTATTGCGAGGTCGGTGGTCTGGCGGGGCTCGATGAGGAATCGGGACGCGGGCAGATCGTGCGCTTGGGCGGCGAGGACACTGCCGGCGTGCCCGATCGCATCGACATCGACTGCGCCGCCGCCACCGGCTCCGAGTTCGGCCGCGTGGGCATCCTGCGCCTGGACGACGGGGCCGAGTTCTACGCGAACATCAACCCGGGCGAATAATCGGTGCAAGGGGTAGCTAATTTGGGACGGGGCTTTTTTGACTACTTTTGCCCTTCTGCCCGCTAATTGATTTCTCTGGGACGGGGATTAAATAAGGCTCTGTTAGACCAGGATTGACATTCCGCCCCGTCATCTTCTTGCGATTGCACA
>CABRZY010000222.1 GCA_902475475.1 uncultured Collinsella sp. | reverse complement strand
GGTGTAGCCGCAGCGCAGGCGGGTCGTCCCGGTATATATGTAGTGCTCGAAGGCCACGCTAGCTGCTCGCCTTCCGATACCCCGTGGCAAACGAAGGGTCGTAAAGCTTGCTGCGCTCGTACGACTCCGTTTGCGCGCCGTTGTGCGAAAGCCCGCCGCGAGCTCCGAGCACGCGGCCCACCACCACGAGCACCGTGCGGTCGATGCCCTCTCGCGCGCCCGCGTCGGCGAGCGTGCCCACTGTGCATCGCACCACGCGCTCCTCAGGCCAGGTCGCCTTGTACACGAGCGCCGCCGGCTCGTCGGAGCTGCGGCCCGCGGCCAAAAGCTCGGCGGAAAGCTCGGCGAGCATACCCGAGCTCAGGAAGATGACCATAGTCGAGCCGCTTTCCGCCATGGTGCGCATGCCCTCGCCCGCGGGCATGGGGGTACGTCCGGAAAGCCGCGTGATCACGACCGACTGGCTGATTCCCGGCAGCGTGTATTCCTGGCGAAGCGCCGCCGCGGCACCGCAAAAGCTCGACACGCCGGGCACCACCTCGTAGTCCACGCCGCGCGCGTCGAGCGCGTCCATCTGCTCCTGGATGGCGCCGTACAGGCACGGGTCGCCCGTGTGCAGGCGCACCACTTCCTCGCCCCGCGCATCTGCCGCGCACATCACGTCGAGCACTTCCTCCAAGGTCATGTGCGCGCTGTCGTAGACGATGCAGGATTCCTTGCACTCAGCGAGCAGCTCCGGGTTCACAAGGCTTCCCGCCCAAACGACCACGTCGGCTGCGCGCAGAAGGCGCGCCCCGCGCAGCGTGATAAGGTCGGCGGCGCCCGAGCCTGCGCCAACGATATGAATCATCCGAGCCTTCCCTTCCCGTTTCTCATCGCAAACGTTTACGCCGCCATTCGCGCAGCGGGCAAAACACGGCGCCTGCGGCGGCAATCGGCGCAAATACGCAGGCAGGAGGCGCAATGCCGCCCGCCCTGGCTTTGACACGTTCACAAGTGCCCACTATCATAGTAAAATATTCGGCAACGAGCATATGACAATCGGATAAAAGGAAATGACCGGCGCGGCGCCCGCACAGCCCGCGCTGGCTTGCGGAGGGAACCAGGTGGGAATCCTGGGCAAGGGACATTACTGTATAGGTCGCGCGGGCGAACCGCCTCGCGCCCCAAGCCAGACTGCTTCGCCTTTTCCTCACGGCATCGCCGTGGCGTTAGCTCCTTGTGAACCCCGAGGGGCGCGCTTTTCTTTCGCTTGTGCCGACAAGCAACTGTCGCCGGGGGACCGGCAAACCGAGGAAAGGAAAAACCATGTCCGACCAGATGTCACGCCGCGGCTTCATGGGCGCCGCAGCAACCGGAGCCGTCGCGCTCGCCGGAGTCGCGCTCGCGGGCTGCTCCAACACCTCCGCGAGTTCCGAGAAATCGAGTGAAAAGGAGAAGGCCGTGAAGCCGGTCATCCTCGTCACGAGCTTCGGCACGAGCTACAACGACTCGCGCCACATCACCATCGGCGCCATCGAAGACGCTATCCGCGAGAAGTACTGGCAGGACTACGACATCCGCCGCGCCTTCACCGCGCAGATCATCATCGACAAGCTGAAGAAGCGCGACGGCATCACGATCGACAACATGACCGAGGCGCTCGACCGCTGCGTGGAAGACGGCGTGAAGGAAATCGTCGTGCAGCCGACGCATCTCATGGGTGGCCTGGAATACACCGACGTGAAAGACGAGCTCGACAAGTACGCCGACAAGTTCGACAAAATCTCGCTCGGCGACCCGCTGCTCACCTCCGACGACGACTACAAGAAGGTGGCCGCAGCCATTAAGGAGAACATGGCGTCCTTCGACGACGGCAAGACGGCGCTGTGCCTCATGGGCCACGGCACCGAAGCCGATTCCAACGCCGACTATGCCAAGATGCAGGAAGTGTTTAAGAACGAGGGCTTGACGCAGTTCTTCGTCGGCACCGTCGAGGCTGAACCGACCTGCGAGGATGTTATCGCCGCCGCGAGCGCCGCAGGCTACAAGAAGGCCGTGCTCGCGCCGTTCATGGTGGTCGCGGGCGACCACGCGAATAACGACATGGCAGACGAGACCGACCCCGACAGCTGGGCTGCGAAGTTCGTGGCCGCCGGCTTCGAAGTGACGTGCCTGCTCCAGGGTCTGGGACAGAACGTCGCGGTCGACGACATCTACGTCTCGCACGTGGACGACGCCATCGCCAAGCTGTAAACTCGCCGCGCACGGGGGCGCCGGTCGCGTCCCCGTGCAACGGGCATGCGCCTTCCCCGACTGACGGCGCATGCCCGTTGCATTCGCATCCCGCCCGCCCACCGCACGGCGCGGGCGGTCGAAGCGATTGAAAGGAACCCCCTCCATGTTGAAGAAAACCCTCGCCTTCGCCCTGTCGGCGGCGCTTTTCGCGTTCTCGCTCGCCGGCTGCGGCGGAAATTCAATCGACAGCGCAAAGGCAAGCGATGCCGATTCCCAGGAAAAGACCGAACAGGCGGCCGATGCGCCCGAGGGCGCAAGCGCTGCCCCCATCACCGCCGACAAGGTGGCCGACGGCACCTATCCGATCACCGTAGATTCCAGCTCGAACATGTTCAGGATTGTGGACGCCCAGCTCATCGTGGAAAACGGCTCCATGCACTGCGTGATGAC
>CABRZY010000221.1 GCA_902475475.1 uncultured Collinsella sp. | reverse complement strand
CCGGCCAAGCTCGATGCCGCGGGTCGTCGCCACTGATCACGTTGAGGGTCACGCCCTGCTCGTTGAAGTAGCCGATGGTCTCGGCCGCCGAGGTACGAATCTCGTCGCGGATGGTCACAAAGCCCACGGGCTCGGCCTCGCCCACCATATCGCCATCGGGCGTAAAGCCGTCCACGCGCGCCACAACGAGCACGCGGCAGGTATCGGCAAGCTCGGCCACCCGGTTCTCGACCTGGGCAAACGCACGATCAGAGAGCACAAACTGCGCCGCACCCATCACATAGGAGCCCTGCGAAAACGACGCGCCGCTCCATTTTTTGGAGGACGAGAACGGAATGACCGACAGCGGCTCAGACACCTCGACCGGGCGATCGGCGTAATAGTTGAGAAGCGCCTGGCAGGTCTCGTTGGCATCGGCCGAAGTCGCACGCGCGACGTTAGCCAGCGCAAAATCGAGTACCGTGGTATCGACGGGAACGACCGCCTCGTCCGAGCCGGCGCCTAGGCTCACGCCCTCAACCGGCAGCGGATACGTGCCCTCGACCTCCATGCGGCCCGACGTGATGGTGCCCGTCTTGTCCAGGCACAGCACGTCGACGCGAGCGAGCGTCTCGATGCAGTAGAGCTGCTGTGCCAGCACCTTGCGGCGAGCCAGGCGCACCGTGGCGATGGCGAGCACCGACGAGGTCAGCAGCACCAGGCCTTGCGGGATCATGCCCAGCAGGGCGCCCACCGTGGACAGCAGCGCCGACGAAGGCACATGACCAGCCAACAGCTCGGAGAAGCACCACGAAAGCGCGCTATCGCCCGGGGTTCCCGCGGCATCCCACAGCTCGCTCACGCTCGAGGCAAACAACGCTAAACCGAGCGGGATCATGATGATGCTCGTAAAGCGCACGATGGCATTAAACGCATTCATGATCTCGGAATTAACCTTTTTGACGTACTTGGCCTCGTTATTAATTTTGGCCACGTAGTTGTCGGCGCCGACATGGATCACGCGGGCGCGCAGCAGGCCCGAGTCGATAAAGCTGCCGCTCATGAGCTCGGAACCGGGCTGTTTCTTAATAAGGTCGCTCTCGCCCGTCAGCAGACTCTCGTTCACGAGCGCCTCGCCCGAAACCACCACGGCGTCGGCGGGAATCTGGTCGCCGCGCCCCAGGCGGATGATGTCGTCGAGCACGATCTGGTCCAGGTCGAGCTCCACCTCGGCGCCGTCGCGCACCGCGATGGCCTTCTTGGAGGTCAGCAGCGTGAGCTTATCGACCATCTTCTTGGAACGCATGGACTGGATGACGCCAATAGCGGTATTGAGGAACACCACAAACAGGAACGTCAGGTTCTTAAACGAACCGGTCAAAATGACCGGGAACGCCAAGATCACGTTGATCAAATTGAACAGCGTGCAGAGGTTCTCGATGATGAGCTCTTTGACCGACTTGGTCTTGAGCTCCATGTTGCGGTTGATCTTACCGGCGGCGATGCGCTCCTCGACCTCGGCGGTCGAGAGTCCGCGCTCGATATCCGTTGCTGCCATACCACGTCCCATCACGTCGCGTCGGTATAAGAAAAACCGCCCGGACCATGCGAGGTTCGGACGGTCTTACGTTCGATGGTGCCCCATGTTGGATTCGAACCAACGGCCTTCTGCTCCGGAGGCAGACGCTCTAATCCCCTGAGCTAATAGGGCCAACGGTTGGCATTATACCCAAGTGCACCACGGGCTATCAAAATAAAAGAAAAAGCTTTGCAATTACGTGGGAGACGCGGCGCAACGGCCCACTTTAGAAGGCAAAAGCGAGTCAGATAGTATAAACTCTCATGCACCATATATACACGGCTCGCGATGCGGGCCGTTTTTGCAAGGGTTATCCATCGAGGTGAGAGGCACACCATGATTGCAATTCTAAAGCAAAGCGCCAGCGACGAGGCCGTCGGCCATATCGTCAGCTGGATTGAGAAAAAAGGCCTGAAGACCGATGTCTCGCGCGGCGAGAACGAGACCATCATCGGCCTGGTGGGCGATACGACCAAGATCGACCCGTTCCTGCTCGAGTCCATGGACGTCGTCGAGCGCGTGCAGCGCGTCTCGGAGCCGTTCAAGCGCGCCAACCGCAAGTTCCACCCCGAGGACTCCGTCATCGACTGCGGCCACGGCGTCAAGATCGGCGGCGACCAGTTCCAAGTCATCGCCGGCCCCTGCTCCGTCGAGGGCGAGAACCTCATTCGCATCGCACGCCGCGTAAAGGCCGCCGGTGCCACGATGCTGCGCGGCGGTGCCTACAAGCCCCGCACCTCCCCCTACGCCTACCAGGGCATGGGCCCCGCCGGCCTCGACCTGCTGTGCGAGGCGTCTGCCGAGCTCGACATGCCGATCGTCACCGAGATCATGGACCCACGCGACGTGCAGGTCTTCTTGGACAAGAAGATTGACGTCATGCAGATCGGCGCCCGCAACGCCCAGAACTTCCCCCTGCTCAAGGAGGTCGGCAAGACCCAGACCCCGATTCTGCTCAAGCGCGGCATGTCCGGCACGATCGACGAGCTGCTCATGGCAGCCGAGTACATCATGAGCGAGGGCAACGACAACGTCATCCTGTGCGAGCGCGGCATCCGCACCTTCGAGACCCGCACCCGCAATACCTTCGACCTCAACGCCGTGCCGGTGCTGCACCACCTGTCGCA
>CABRZY010000220.1 GCA_902475475.1 uncultured Collinsella sp. | reverse complement strand
ATGTCGATCGTAGCTTTGGCCGTACGCTGAGCTACATCACCGGATGGCTTTTGGCTCTGGGTAACGGCATCCTGTGCCCGTGGGAGGCCATCGCCATTTCGACCCTCGTGTCCGAGATGTTCGGCAGCCTGCCCGGCCTTGAGTGGCTGCGCGCCGTCAAGCTCTATACCATCCTGGGCGCCGACGTTTACCTGTTCCCGACGCTGATTGCGCTCGGCTTTGCAGTCTACGTCATCTTCCTCAACTTCCGCGGTGCCAGCTCGGCCGCCAAGCTCCAGGCCTTCCTGACCAAGGCCCTGCTCTGCGGCATGCTGCTCGCCATGGGCGTCTCGCTGTTCACCGGCTCGCCGGACAATGCCATGCCTGTGTTCTCCCAGGTCGCCGGCGCTGGCGGCGGCAAGGCCGCTACCGAGAGCACCAGCCTGTTCGCCGGCATCGTGTCGGTCCTGGTTCTGACTCCGTTCTTCTACGCCGGTTTCGACACCATTCCTCAGCAGGCTGAGGAAGCAGCCGAGGGCCTCAACTGGAACAAGTTCGGCAAGATCATCTCCCTGGCCCTGCTGGCCGCCGGCGGTTTCTACATGGTCTGCATCTACTCGTTCGGCACCATCCTCGACTGGCATGAGTTTGTTAAGAGCCCGGTTCCCGCGCTTGCCTGCCTCAAGGGCATCAACATGCTCCTGTACCTGGCCATGCTCGTCATCGCCACGCTTGGACCCATGGGCCCGATGAACTCCTTCTACGGCGCCACGAGCCGCATCATGCTCGCCATGGGCCGCAAGGGCCAGCTGCCCGAGCAGTTCGCCGAGGTCGACCCCAAGTCCGGCGCTCCCAAGCTCGCCTGCGTCGTTCTGGGCGTCATCACCGTCATCGGTCCGTTCCTGGGCAAGAACATGCTCATTCCTCTGACCAACGTGTCGGCTCTCGCCTTCATCTTCTCCTGCGGCATGGTCGCCCTCGCCTGCCTGCGCATGCGCTTCACCGAGCCCGACCTGCCTCGTCCCTACGAGGTACCCGGCGGCAAGTTTGGCATCGGCCTCGCTATCGCTGCCTGCGCCATCATCATCGGCCTGCTCGTGATTCCGTTCTCTCCCGCCTCCCTCAACATGGTGGAGTGGAGCATCGTGATCGGCTGGTTGGCTATTGGCCTGGCCCTCATGGCTTTCACCAATTCCCGCAAAAAGTAACGCCTAGCCGGGGCGGATCGGGTGCGCGGGACCCTCTCTCCCGCGCACCGAACCCGGTACCACTTGGGTAGCTTTGTGAGGTCAAACCCAACATGGCCTCGCCCACTATATGGATCCATAAGGAGGAACCATGTCCACTAAGTATGCAATCGTTGGCGGTAAGCTCATCGACGGTACCGGCGCCGAGCCGGTCGAGAACTCCCTCGTTCTCGTCGACGACAACGGCAAGATCGAGTACGCCGGTGTTATGCAGGACCTTCCCGAGGGCGTTGAGGTTATCGACGCCGCCGGCAAGACCGTCCTTCCCGGCCTGATCGACACCCACCTGCACTTCTCGGGCAACCTAACCGACGATGACACCGATTGGGTCATGCAGCCGCTCCTCGAGAAGCAGGCAGTTGCCGTCAAGCAGGCCTACGACTGCCTCACCCACGGCCTCACCACCGTCTGCGAGATCGGCCGCTTTGGTATCCAGATTCGCGACTGCATCGACAAGGGCGTCTTTAAGGGCCCGCGCGTTCTGGCCACCGGTCTGGGCTTCTGCCGTGTTGCCGGTCACGGTGACTCCCACCACTGCACCCAGGAGCTCAACAAGGAATCCCACCCCTGGGGCGACCAGGTCGATGGCCCTTGGGATCTGCGCAAGGCCGTTCGTCGTCGCCTGCGCGAGAACCCCGATGCCATCAAGATCTGGGCTACCGGTGGCGGCATCTGGCGCTGGGACTCCGGTCGCGACCAGCACTATTGTTCCGAGGAGATTCAGGCCGTGGTCGAAGAGGCCAAGATGGTCGGCATCCCCGTGTGGAGCCACTGCTACAACAACCACGCCGCTGCCTACGATTCCGTCCGCTTTGGCTGCGAGCAGCTGATTCACGGCTTCGATATCGATGAGCGCACCATGGACCTCATGGCCGAGCAGGGCACCTTCTTCACCCCGACGATCGCCTTCCTGCCCACCTGGTACGCCACCTATCCGCCCGTCTACGTCCCCGAGCTGCACGACAAGTACGAGGGCACCCTGGTCGAGAAGGAGCTGCAGCGCAACTACGACTGCCTGCGCGAGGCCAAGAAGCGCGGCGTCGTCATGACGATCGGCTCCGACTCCTTCTCCTTCGTCACTCCGTACGGCACCTGCTCCATCGAGGAGATGTACGAGTTCGTCGACAAGATCGGCTTCACCCCGGTCGAGACCATCACCTGCGCCACCCTCAACGGTGCCAAGATGTGCCACATCGAGGACGAGACCGGTTCCATCGAGGCCGGCAAGTGTGCCGATCTGCTGGTCGTCAACGGTGACGTCGCCGCCGACATCCACGTGCTCAACACCGACAACATGGATGTCATCATGAAGGACGGCTGGATCGTCGAGGCTGGCACCTTTGGCGAGGCCAACAAATACAGCGCCTAAGATACCGTTTGTCGATGACTGGATGTAAAACACAGTTTTTGATTGCATAATGCAATGGAGAGGGTCGCTTGCGGCCCTCTTTATTGCTATGGG
>CABRZY010000219.1 GCA_902475475.1 uncultured Collinsella sp. | reverse complement strand
CGAGCTTGGGCGTCGAGATGAACTCGTCGGCCCAGCCCCAAATGCGCGCATCCTGACGATTGACCAGGAACAGATCACGGCCCAGGATCTGCTCGGGCTCAACATCCAGCTCTTCGGCGATCAGAGCGTCAAAGTCGCCCTGCTTCAGCTCGCCGGCGCTGATGAGCGGGCACAGGTCGACGGCGCGATTGGGCGCAAAGCCCTCGTTAACGCCACGATTCATATGGATGGCAAGGCTCGGAATGATAGCGACCTCGCGCTCGGTGGCAAGCAGACGACTCTCGATACGGTCGCCCTCGCGCACCAGCACGCGGCCCGCGAGCGCCAGCGGACGATCGAACCAGGTGTAGTCGATCATACCGCCGTAGGCCTCGGTGTTCAGGCGCAGCGTTTCGCCCGCGCCGTCAAGCTCGGGCACAGCCTTGACCTTAAACGTCGGCGAATCGCTGTGCGACGCCGTGAGCTGAAAATGATAGTCACCGGCAACGCCGTCCTCGCCCCACGTCGCGGCCAGGTCCTCGCCCACCTTAAAGGCAACAACGCTCGAGGTGTTGCGCTGCGTGTAATAACGCCCGCCCGGCTCGATGTCCCACGCCGCATTCTCGGGCAGGTAGGTAAAGCCCGCCTCGTCGAGCTCGGCCATAATGGTCGCCGCCGTATGGAACATGCTGGGGCATGCCTCGATAAAGTCGATAAGGTCGTTGGCGGCCTCGATATCGTCGGCCGTCACGTGCGCGCGCTCGGGCGTTTCCTGATCCGTCATGCTCTCCCCTTTCGCTGGGTTGATGGTCCCCTCCAGCATACCCCGCCACGCCAGTGCCGCATTCTTCATTCCATGCTTAATTCCGCGCCGCTCACCAAGTTGAGCCATCATGCCCGCGCTCCCTTTGCGACAATTGCGCTAACAGGACGAGAGGAGCCGTCATGAAACCACGTAACATTGCCATCGTCTGCGGTGTCGCGGGAGTCGCCGTCGGCCTTGCCGCTGCCACCGGTATCGTTTATCACAAGCAAATCAAGTCCGCCGCGTCGCTCAAACGCTTGACCGGCTACGTAGATGGCTATGACCTGTACGCAATCGACATCGCCTACGACTACGATCTTGATCGCATCATCGCCGCTGGCGTGCGCGACGACCAGGCCTACATCGATGCCGTGGTGGCGCAGGTGCTGCCCGGTGTGCCGGCACATGTCCAGGCACCCCAGTTTGCCTGCAGCGCTTTTGTCGCCGTAGATGCCGAAGGCCGCGTGCGCACCGGTCGCAATTACGACTTTAAGGACGACACCTCGGCGCTGCTGGTGCGCAATCACCCACGAGGCGGCTATACCTCCATCGGGTTTGCCGCCCTTAACAACCTGGGCGATAACACTCCGTTTGACTCCGTCGGCGGACGTGCCGCCGCACTCATGGGCCCGTTTGCCCAGCTCGACGGTGTTAACGAATGCGGCGTGTCCATTGCCGTACTCACTCTGGATTCCAAGCCCTGTGACCAGGACACGCAACGCCCCGTCATCAATACCTCGCTCGCCATCCGTCTGGTGCTCGACCGTGCCGCCACCACGCAAGAAGCTGTCGACCTGCTTTCCGCCTACGACATGCACGCCATGGCAGGACGCGATTACCACTTCTTTATCAACGACGCCGCCGGTGACGCGCGCGTAGTAGAGTGGGATCCGCGCGATCCGGACCGCGCTTTCAAAACGACTCCTGTACGCCAGGTTACGAACTTCTACGCCTGCTATGGCGACGAAGTGCTGCCCAACCAAAAAAATGGCGAGCTGGGCCATGGTAAAGAGCGCGCCGTCGCAATCGCCGATGTCCTTGATGCCCATGTCGGTGCCCAGGACGAAACGATTGTCTGGAAAGCCCTGCGTGCCGCAGCGCAAGAACCCAATCCGGAAGACATCACCAGCAATACGCAATGGTCGGTCGTCTTTGACAATACCGAACCCGCCGCCGCTATTACACTGCGCCGCCACTGGGGCGACGTCGACGCCTTCGCACTGTAAGGACCAGGCCCGTCGACCTTACGCTCGTCTGACGTTGCTTACATTTCCATACGCTTGAGCTAACACGTTTTACCCCCGCGTCAACAGTGTGCGGGGGTAAACTTATGCGCATGTTATAACTTGCCCGGAAGGATTCATCATACTTAGGATCGGTCTTCTTACCAGTGGCGGCGACTGCCAGGCGCTCAACGCCACCATGCGCGGCATCGTCAAAACGCTTATGACCAATAGCGAAGAACCTATCGAGATCTATGGTTTTGAGGACGGCTACCAGGGCCTTATCTACAGCAGGTTCCGCGTCATGACGCCCGCCGATTTTAGCGGCATCCTCACCCGCGGCGGCACTATTCTGGGCACGAGCCGCACGCCGTTCAAGCGTCTGAACATTCCCGAGGCCGACGGCGTCGAAAAGGTGCCCGCGATGGTCCACACCTATCACAAGCTGCAGCTCGACTGCCTGTTTATGCTGGGCGGCAACGGCTCCACCAAGACCGCCAACCGCCTGCGCGAAGAGGGCCTCAACGTTATCGCCCTGCCCAAGACCATCGATAACGACACCTGGGGCACCGAGATGACCTTTGGCTTTACGAGCGCCATCGATGTCGCCACCAAGTGCATCGACGACATCCACACCACCGCCTCGAGCCACGGGCGCGGGCTGCCGGTTTCCATGCGATGCTCGATGGT
>CABRZY010000218.1 GCA_902475475.1 uncultured Collinsella sp. | reverse complement strand
TGCCGCAGTATAAGGCGCAACGCCCGCCCATGGACCCCGATCTGCATGCGCAGTTCCCTATGATTAAGGAGCTGCTCGCCGCGCTCAACGTGCCGATTCTGCAGTCCGAGGGCTGGGAAGGCGATGACATCCTGGGAACCATGGCGCGCCTGGGTGAAGAGGCCGGCTGCGACATGCTACTGGTGACCGGCGACCGCGACATGTATCAACTCGTGACCGAGCACGTCAACGTGGTCTCGACCCGCAAGGGCCTGTCCGACGTGGCGATTATGACGCCCGAGAGCGTGGACGACCTGTATCACGGCATTACGCCGGCGCTCGTGCCCGATTTTTACGGTCTAAAGGGCGATACGTCCGACAACATCCCCGGTGTACCGGGTATCGGTCCCAAAAAGGCGAGTGCGCTCATTGCGAAGTACGGTAGCCTGGACGAAGTCATCGCGCATGCCGATGAGGTCAAGGGCAAGATGGGCGAGAACCTGCGTGCACACATCGACGATGCGCTGCTGAGCCGCAAGGTCGCAACCATTCGCACCGATGCGCCCGTCGAGCTCGACTTTGACGAAACGTCCTTCCCGGCGTTTTCTGCCGACGAAGTGTCCGCGGCGTTGGGCACGCTTGGTATCACCGCCATGCAGAACCGTTTCTTGGCGCTGATCGGCGGCGAGGGCGGGGCTGCTGCTGCCTCCAGTGTGTTTGAGATACCTGCGATGGTTCGCGCAGCCGCCGGCGATGCTGACGCGCTTGGTGCCGTTGCGGCTGAGGTCTCCCGCGCGATTGATGCCGGCGAGTGGGTCGCCGCCGTGGTGGACGACGACAAGGAAGAGGGCGCGCTCTTTGGACTGACGCGCACGCTGTGGTTGGCGACGTCCAAGGGCCTGTTCGCGCTCGAGGAGGGCGACGGCGCCTCCACTGCCGTAGTCGATGGCTTCAACTTCGCTCACGGTGTGATCGCCGGCGTGCTTGCGCGCCTGTTTATGGAGGGCCGCGTGGCGAGCCCGGATACGAAGGCGCTGCTGCACGAGCTTTCGCCCATCGATTCTTCTGAGCCCGAGCTCATGGATCCGCTCGCTGCCGATTCCACGCGTATCTTCGATACCGTGGTTGCCGCCTACCTGCTGGATTCCGATCGCTCCGAGTTCGATGAGGCATATCTTGCCGATACGTATCTGCAGATGGCGCTGCCTGCGGCGCGCGGCGCAGGGGGTGCTGGTGAGGACGCTCCGGCGCCTGCCGCCCGTACTGCGGCTCTGACGCTGGCGCTCGTGGCGCCGTTGCGCGAGTGCATGGCCCGTGAGAATGCCGCCAACGTGTTCGATGGCATCGAGATGCCGCTCGTTCCGGTGCTTGCCAAGATGGAGCGCGCGGGCATGCTCGTGGACCCCGATCGCCTGCGCAGTCTGTCCGAGGGTCTGGCGACCCAGATCACCGAGGTCGAGCGCAGTATTCGCGACCTGGCGGGTGACGAGACCTTTAATATTGGCAGTCCCATGCAGCTGTCGCACGTGCTCTTTGATGTGATGGGGCTTCCGACCAAGGGCCTCAAGAAGACTAAGCGCGGCTACTATTCGACCAACGCCAAGGTGTTGAGCGACCTTGCCCGCGACCACGAAATCGTGCGTCTGATCTTGGATTGGCGTGAAAAGTCCAAAATCAAGTCCACCTATCTGGACACGCTGGGCCCGCTGCGCCGTGGTGACGGTCGCGTACATACTACGTACAACCAGACCATCACGGCAACGGGGCGTCTGTCCTCGAGCGACCCGAACCTGCAGAACATCCCGACGCGCTCTGAGCTGGGCCGTACCGTCAAGACGGCGTTTTCGGCAGGCGAGGGAAGCGTCTTTTTGGCGGTGGACTACTCGCAGATTGAGCTGCGCCTGCTCGCGCATCTTTCGGGCGACGAGCACTTGGTGCGCGCCTTCAACGAGGGCGAGGACTTTCATGCCGAGACGGCGGCGCGCGTGTTTGGAGTGCCGGTGTCCGAGGTAACGCCCGACCTGCGCAGTCGCGCCAAGGCCGTGAACTTTGGCATCGTGTATGGTCAGCAGGCCTACGGCCTGTCGCAGTCGCTGCATATCTCGATGGTCGAGGCACGCGACATGATCGACCGTTACTACGAGGCCTATCCGGGCGTGCGTATGTTCCTCGACAGCGTGGTGGCACGTGCCAAGCAGACGGGCTACGCCGAGACCATGTATGGCCGCAGACGCCATATTCCCGAGCTCAAGGCCAAAAATCCGCAACTTCGCGGCTTTGGCGAGCGCACGGCCATGAACCATCCCATGCAGGGCACCGCCGCCGACATCATCAAGATCGCCATGGCTCGCGTAAGCCGCCGTCTGGAAGAAGAAGGCTTTGCCGCCCACATGATCCTGCAGGTGCACGACGAACTGGACTTTGAGTGCCCCATCGACGAAGTCGAGCGCCTCATCGCCATGGTCCGCGACGTCATGGAGCACGTAGTGGACCTCCGCGTCCCCCTCATCGCCGAAGCCAGCACCGGCATAACCTGGGCCGACGCCAAGTAAAGACGCACCAACAACCCCAAAGTAACCAAAAGCAGAAGGGGCCTCCTTGCCAACAAGGAGGCCCCTTCATTCCAAAAAAATCAGCCAAGTATCTAGACGCCAAGACGCCATCTAGGCGGCAAGCAAGTCACCCTAGGACCTGGCCGGGCGAGGCGGGTAAGTTTTTCGTAGATTCC
>CABRZY010000217.1 GCA_902475475.1 uncultured Collinsella sp. | reverse complement strand
CGACCGTCCTCAATGCGGGCAAGCGCTTCGCGGGCGAGTCGGGCGAGGCGCGCATCGTTCCCGCCGCCGCGTTTGATGGGTGCGGGCGTTTAGGTGCTGCCTCAATCGCCATCGGCGTGTTCGATGGCGTACATCGGGGACACCGCGAACTTATTGACGCGGTGGTTCGCGACGCCCGTGCCCATAACTGCCTCGCAGTTGTTGTAACCTTCGATCCCGATCCGGACGTCGTGGTGAGTCCTTCGCCCGCTCAAAAACTGATGACGACGGCCGACCGCCTGCATGCCCTGGCTCTCACCGGGGTCGATGTGGTTGTCGCCGTTCCTTTTACGCCCGCGGTGGCGGCACTCGATCATGTCGGTTTTCTCTCGCTGCTGTCGCGCGTTGTCGACATCCGCTCGATTCGCGTGGGCAGCGACTTTAGACTCGGCCATGGCGGAGCTTCGGGCGTTGCCGAGATGCAGGTATGGGGTGCCGAGCGCGGTGTTGATGTCTATGGCCATGAGCTGCTGTGCGTTGATGGCCAGACGATCTGCGCCACCCGTATTCGCCAGGAACTGCGCCAGGGCCATGTTGAGCTTGCCACCGAACTGCTCGGTCGTCCGTACATGCTGCGCGGCGTGGTCGCCGGTGGCCGTCATCAGGGCTCTGACATGGGCTTTCCCACGGCAAACATTCAGGTGCCCGATGGCATTCAGGTGCCTGCCGATGGCGTTTACGAGGGCCTTGTGCTGGTCGATGATACCGTGTGGCCCGCTGCGGTAAACGTGGGTCTGCCGCCGACGTATGCCGACGATGCCGCCTCGGCGCATCTGGAGGCTAATTTGATTGGGTATACGGGTGACTTGTACGGTGCGTCCGTCTCGCTGGCGTTTACGCGCTGGCTGCGCCCGTCGCGCGTGTTCGATTCGCTGGACGAGTTGATTGCGACCGTCGAGGGTAATATTGACGATATTCGACATAACTTGGGTGAGCAGGGGGTGAGCATCCGTGATTAGCGATGAGGAAAAAGACCAGGTACGCGCTGCGTCCGACCTGGTTGCCATCGTGCAGGAAACGGTTGAGCTCAAGCCCCGAGGCCATGAGTTTTGGGGATGCTGCCCCTTTCACGGCGAAAAGACCCCCTCGTTTCACATTATCCCTGCCACGCAGGTGTGGCATTGCTTTGGCTGCGGTGAGGGCGGCGACGTCTTCACCTATATTATGAAGCGCGAAAACCTGAGTTTTCCCGAGTCGATTCGCTACCTTGCCGATCGTGCCGGCATTGAGCTGCACGATACCGGCGCCCGTCGCGAGCGCGGTACCAAGCGTGCCCGCATCTACGAACTATGCGCCGAGACGGCTCAGTTCTACCACACCATGCTTATGCGCGGTAAGGACGGCCGGCCGCGTGAGTACTTTGCCAGCCGCGGTATGGGCGGCGATGTCTGTCGCCGCTACTGTCTGGGCTTTGCACCGGGTCGCAACATGCTGGTGGCTCATCTGTCGCAGGCGGGCTTTACCCCGCAGGAGATGATTGACGCCAACGTGGCTGTCAGCCGCGGGCGCGGACAGCTTGCCGACCGCTTTTACGACCGCGTGATGTTTCCTATCTTTGATGAGCAGGGACATAACATCGCCTTTGGCGGGCGCATCATGGGTGACGGTCAGCCTAAGTACCTCAACACCGCCGAGACGAGCGTATTCCATAAAAAGCGAAACCTCTATGGCTTTAACTGGGCCAAGGAGTTTATCGTCGCGCAAGATACCGCCATCGTGGTTGAGGGCTATACCGACTGCATCGCCTGCTGGGAGGCGGGGATCAAAAACGTCGTCGCCACGCTGGGCACGGCGCTGACGGAACATCATGTAAAGACGCTCACCCGTTTTGCCAAGCGCATTGTATATATGTTCGATGGCGACGCCGCCGGCCAAAAGGCTGCCCGACGCGCGATTCAGTTTATCGAGCAGGATTCGATGGACCTTCGCTGCGTGGTCCTGCCCGACGGCAACGATCCCATGGAGTTCATCACGGCACACGGCGGAGAGGAGCTGCAGAAACGCATTGACGCCGCCGAGCCGCTCATGGACTTCGTGTACCGTTCGCTGCAGGAGTCGAGCGATATTACCACGCCGGGCGGTCGCGCCAAGGCGCTGGAAGATGCTCTGACGCTTATTTATCCGCTGCGCGACAGCTACATGATTGACACGTACTTTATCCAGATTGCCGACCTGTTGGGTTTGGACCTTGAGACCGTGCGCGCGAGCTCGGGCCGCGTGTTTCGCGATGTCGCCAAGCGCGAGGATGCGGAGCGCCGCCGTGAGCAGAACTATGAGCGCCAGAGGGCGCAGGCCGAGCGCTCCGGAAACGCAGGCGGTCGGGCGTCTAGTTCGCAGGGGGCGCCTTACGGCGCTTGGGCGTCGGGCGCGAGGCCGTCAGTCTCTGCGCCGGTTGAGGAGGAGCCCTACGACTACGTTCCGCTCGACGCCTATGGCGCCGCGCCGGTAGAGGCTGACGACGACCTGCCTCCGATTGATGTGCCGGCAGGGATGGATGGTGCGATTTCGGTTGCCGATGCCTCGGCTGGCCCCGCAGCTCCGGCGATGCCGATCGTGCTCACCGATCTGGAGCGGAAGTCGCTGGCGGGGGAGCGCGAGCTGCTGACGATGCTCACCAGCTACCCCGACTTGTTCCGCACGTATGCCGATCGCATCTGCTCCATCGATTGGGT
>CABRZY010000216.1 GCA_902475475.1 uncultured Collinsella sp. | reverse complement strand
TGCCGTGTGGGCCGCACTGCAGCTGGCCAAGCGCCCCGAGAACGAGGGGAAGACCATCGTGGCCCTGCTTGCCGACACCGGCGAGCGTTACCTGTCCACGGCACTGTTCCAGGACTAAGGGCCTGTCGCCCATAGGTTGAGCCCGCGGACGAGCCGGTCTCCTCTCTCCCGGCAGCCTGAGCCCATCCAATCAGGGTGTCCCACGAGACGTCCGAACTTGCTACAATGTCTGCGGCGCGGAACCAGCCTCCCGCGCCGCTTTTCTTTTTTGGCCACATGCCACCAAGGAGAACCTCCCCATGCACAACAAGCGCGTGCTCGTCGCCATGAGCGGCGGCGTCGATTCCAGCGTGACCGCGTACCTGCTCAAAAGCCAGGGCTACGAATGCGTCGGCGCCACCATGCGCCTCACCTGCCCCGCGCCCGATCCCGTCACGGGCATGAGTAAGGTCGACCGCGACATCGCCGATGCAAAGGCTGTCGCCGAGTGCCTGGGGATGCCCCACCATGTGCTCGACCTGCAGCAGGCCTTCGACCGCAACGTTATCGAGCGCTTCGTGACCGCCTATCAGGAGGGGCTGACGCCCAACCCATGCATCATCTGCAACCGCCACATTAAGTTTGGCGCATTGCTGGATGCGGCGCTGGATATGGGCTGCGACTACATCGCCACGGGCCACTACGCCAAAACGAGCCAGGCGTCCGACGGAACCTGGCAGCTGTACCGCGGCGAGGACCCCAAAAAGGACCAGAGTTACTTTTTGTATTCGCTTACGCAGGAACGCCTGGCGCACACGATCTTTCCGCTGGCTGGGCTGGACAAAGAGCGCGACGTGCGCCGCATTGCCGCCGAGCAGGGCTTTACCAACGCCAAGAAGGCCGAAAGCGAGGACATCTGCTTTATTCCAGACGGTGACTACGCGGGCTATATCGAGCGCCGCTGCGGACATCCCGCTGCACCGGGCGACATTGTGTGGCGCGACGGCAGCGTGGTCGGGCGCCACAACGGTGCGCTGCGCTACACCATCGGTCAGCGCAAGGGCCTGGGCGTCGCGATGGCGCATCCCGTGTACGTAACGGGCGTCGACGCCGACAGCAGCACCGTGCATCTGGGCGAGGCCGAGGACCTAACGGCCACAGCGCTCACGGCCAACGACTGGATCTGGAGTGCCCCTGCCGACCGCATGAAGGCAGAGCTCACGTCCGGTGGCATTCGCGTAGGTGCCAAGTACCGCTATCGTCAGAAAGACCAGGCAGCGACCCTTGCGCGCGGCGAAGACGGGCAAATGCTGCTAACTTTTGACGACCCGCAGCGCGCCATCGCCCCCGGCCAAGCCGTTGTAGTCTACCGCGGCGACATCGTCCTCGGCGGCGGCACGGTGACCGGCGCACTTAAGTAGCCCCATCCCCTTCATAAATTGCGGTGAAATAGGGACTGCTTATGCGTTTCAAATGCAAAAACAGTCCCTATTTCACCGCAACGCACAAGAGCGCCCCTGCCGGCAACGTTATACCGGCTGGGGCGCTCTTAACTTGCCACGCGCTATAAATGCGCCTAGCGCTGGACGTAGGCGCGGACCAGCTCGTAGGTATTGCGCACGCCGTCCATGTGGCTGCGCTCGTAGTTGTGGCTCGCGTACACGCCGGGGCCGATCAGGCCATGGCGAATGTCGTAGCCGGCCGAGAGCGTGGCCTCGACGTCCGAACCGTAGTGTGGGTACACATCGATGGCGTAGTCGAGCTCAAGCTCGCGCGCGATATTGGACAGCGTCGTCACCAGGTCGTAGTTGTACGGACCGCCCGAATCCTTGGCGCAGATCGACACCATGCGCTCGGTGCAGCCCAGGTCATCGCCCACGCAACCCATGTCAACGCTAATCATCTCGCGCGTGTCGGCCGGCACGAAGGCGCCGCCGTGGCCCACCTCCTCGTACACGGTAAAGAGCAGCGAAACCTTACGCGAAAGCGTCATCTCGCCAGCGGCGACGGCACGCGCCAAGCCCAGCAAAATGGCGGCCGATAGCTTGTCATCCAGGAAGCGGCTCTTAATGTAGCCGCTCTCCGTCACCGTCGTGCGAGGATCCATAGCGATGATGTCGCCGGTCTGAATACCCAGCTCGAGCACATCGTCCTTGCTGTCAACGTTCTCGTCGAGCAGGATTTCCATGTTCTTCTCGATGGTCTTGACCGGCTCATCGGCCACATGCGCCGAAGGCTCGGTATTGAGGACCACGCCCGTGTAGACATTGCCGTCGCGCGTGTAGACGGTGCAGTTCTCGCCATCGGCCGTAGACCACTGATGCCCACCGAGCGTCGTGGGGCGCAGGCGGCCATTGTCCTTAATGGAACGCACCATGGCGCCTAGGGTATCGACATGGCTCGCCAGTACGAGCGGCTCGCCCTCGCCGCCAAGCTCAACGAGCACGTTACCCTTATTAGAACGCTCAGGCCCAAACCCCATATCGCGCAGGGTCTCCATCAGATAATCAGTCGCCGCACGAGTATAGCCCGTCGGCGAAGCAATAGAAGTCAGCACCTTCAGCTGGTCAGTAATATAGGAGAGCGTAGAATCCATCTTGGACACCAAAGTCACCCTTTCATATCGAATTAAACCCACAGCAACAATACCACCGCGAACCGTCTTTTTACCTAGCGAGATGACCCATTGAGCTCCTCAGAACTGCGCCCGCCACGATAACGAGCCGGCGGGAAG
>CABRZY010000215.1 GCA_902475475.1 uncultured Collinsella sp. | reverse complement strand
GGTCCGCAAGTTCGTGTGCGTCGACACCAACGACGCCCCCGACCTCGGCGGCGGTACCGGCGGTCGTCGGCACGGCGATGGTGAACACGGCGTGGTTCTTAGTGGGAGCAACGCCCTCGAGGCTGCGGACATCGGCGAACTCGGGGTTGTTGATGATGATGCCGATGGCCTTGGCGGTGTCCATGGAGGAGCCACCACCGATGGTCACGATAGCGTCAGCATCGGCGGCCTTGAAGGCCTCGACGCCGTCCTTGACGTTCTGGATGGTGGGGTTGGGCTTAATCTCGGAGTAGAGGCTCCAAGCGATGCCGGCAGCGTCGAGCTCGTCGGTCACCTTGGCGGTAACGCCAAACTTGACCAGATCGGGGTCGGAGCAGACGAAGATCTTCTTGTAGCCGCGACGCTGGAGCTCGCCGGGGATCTCCTTAATGGCGCCGGAACCATGATAAGAGATGGTATTGAGAACGAAACGATTAGCCATTGATAGCCTCCCATCGTGTGCGGGGCACCCATTACGCCCCACGCTATGAGTCCCATCCTAACGCTTTTGAAACAAAAAAACGCGTGAGAACGTCAAAAGTGTTAAAGCGTTTCAACAGAAGATGAAAAATACTACGGCAAAGGGACAGCCCCTTTGCCGCATTCGGTTACTTTCGGCAGCCCTCTTTCCAAGCCTCGGCCGCAACCTTCCAGCGTAAGCGCAAGTCGCGCTCGCGGTCGATGAACATGATGGCAAACGCGACAAACAGTAGCAAGCTCGCCACGACGATGGCGTGCAGGCCCATGCGCTCAATACACCAGTTGCCCAACACGGCGCCAAACACAAAGGTAAAGATCACGCCAAAGTACAGCAGGCCGTTTTCCAAAAAGCCGCGCCTGTGGGTGATGATGTAATCGTCCACGTTTTGCAGCGCGTTGCGCAAGTTGCCGATGCACATGGTCGTAGCGATGCCGTGACCGTGGATCTTGCGGAAGCTCTCGACCTGCATGCCGCAGGCAAACGAGGTGAGGCAGTTGGCGAGCAGGTTGAAATTGCCGCCCGGGATAAAGCTCACGCCCAGCAAGATGACGGCTTCAAAGAACACCGTTACCTGGCGCCAGTGAATCACGCTGCCAAACCGCTCATGCACCAGGTCGGCAAGCATAATGCCCACGGCAAACGACACCACGGGGAAGAAGTAGCGTCCCGCAAGTGCCCAGTTGCCCTCCGAGATGCTCACGCCCACGAGCAGGATGTTGCCTGTCTGCGCGTTGGCGAAAACATGATCGCGCCCAATGTACGAATAGACGTCCATAAAGCCACCGGCGAGCGCCAAGATGATGCCCAGCTCAATAGACTCCGATATCTGTTTGGCACGCTGCATCGTCGTGCATCCTCCTTGTTGACGACTCTCTCGTGCGTTGGCGGAAACATAGCCGCCGTTCATACTGTAACCCATTGACAACATGGCGTGCGCGCGAGACGGGTTCTCCAACGCGCAGATACACAGTCTGGAAACAAACGATCCCCGCATCGACGCGCCGATCCCCAGCTCATGTACTCCCCCAGTCTTTTTAGCCCCGTCCCAAAAAGACTTGTTACAATTACGTGCAGCATACAAACACCGGGAGGGATCGTGGCAAAAAAGCCTCAGCACGCTCAGAACAACCAGCGCAGTCAGCAGGGCAAACAGGGCCAGCAGCAAAAGCGCGGCGGTAAGGCGCAGGGCTCGCGACCCACGCATGCCTCTGCAGCGCCCGCTCGCCCCTGGCGCCCGGGCCGCGATAAATTCCTCCCCGTCAGTCGAGCCGACATGGATGCACGCGGCTGGGACCAGTGCGACTTTGTCTACATCTGCGGCGACGCCTATGTGGACCATCCCAGCTTTGGCATGGCCATCATCAGCCGCGTACTCGACGCGCACGGCTACAAGGTGGGCATCATCTGCCAGCCCGACTGGACCGACCCCGCCAGCATTACCGCGCTCGGCGAGCCGCGCCTAGGCTTTCTCGTCAGTGCCGGCAACATGGACTCCATGGTCAACCACTATTCGGTGACCAAGCACCGCCGCCACACCGACGCCTATACCCCCGGTGGCGAGGAGGGGCACCGCCCCAACCGCGCCGTCACGGTCTACGGCAACCTTATCCGTCAGACGTTTAAGGATGCCCCCATCATTATCGGTGGCATCGAGGCAAGCCTGCGCCGCCTGGCCCACTACGACTACTGGCAGGACAAGCTTAAACGCTCGGTACTGCTCGACTCGGGCGCCGACATCCTCATCTACGGCATGGGCGAGCACGCGATCGTCGAGATCGCCGACGCGCTCGACGCGGGGCTGCCCATCGATCAGATTACCTATATCAATGGCACCGTCTACCGCACCAGCTCGCTCGACGAGGTCTACGACTACGACCTGCTGCCCAGCTGGGACGACCTTGCCGCCGACAAACTCAACTACGCGCGCAGCTTTAACGTACAACAGCAGAATATGGACCCCATCACCGGCCATCGCCTGGTAGAGCCATATCCCAACAGCGTGTACGTGGTGCAGAACCCGCCGTCGGCGACGCTCACCACCGACGAGATGGACGAGGTGGCCGAGCTCCCCTACGCACGCGATTGGCATCCCGACTACGACGCGGCGGGCGGCGTGCCGGCCTTTGCTGAGATCAAGTTTTCCATAAGCTCCAACCGCGGCTGTTTTGGTGAGTGCTCGTTTTGCGCCCTCACCTTCCA
>CABRZY010000214.1 GCA_902475475.1 uncultured Collinsella sp. | reverse complement strand
GCAACGTTGACGGGAGCGCCGTCCATGGTGTCCCAACCGGTCACGCCAGAGTCGTCCTTGACGACGATGACAGCGGCCTCGGTGATGGCGTCGGACTTGGCATGCGGAATGGCGAAGCCCTCCATCATGCCCGTGGTGCCCTCGGCCTCGCGGGCCAGGAAGGCGTTCATCACGGCGTCGGCATCGCCGGCGATACCGGCCTTAACGGCCTGGTTGGAGACAAAGCTCAGAGCCTCGTCACGAGAAGCGAAGTCCTCGGCGACAAAGACGTTCTCGACCTTCACGAAGTCAGCAGCCTCGGCCTTGGGGGCCTCGACGGCAGCGGCCTTGGGGGCCTCAACCGGCTTGGTTGCAGGAGCGGCCTTCTGGTTCTTCTCAAAGTCGTACTTCTTAAAGGCCACGAACAGGATGCCACCGACCACAGCGCCGATGAGGATCGCGAGGACCCACTCCGGGCCGTTCTCGACAACGGGCAGGACCAGGAAGCCGCCGTGAGGCGCCGGATCGTGAACGTTGAAGAAGATGGTCAAGATGGAAGCGATGGAAGAACCGAGCATCATGATGGGCATGACGGGCCAGATGTTCTTGGTCATGAACGGAATGGCGCCCTCGGTGATGTGGGTGCAACCAAGGATGAGGTTGACGATACCGGCGTCATGATCCTCCTGGCTGAAGTACTTCTTGCCGACAACGACGGCGAAGGTGGTGATCAGCGGCGGGCCGGTATCGTCAACCTGGCAGCCATGAAGTTGGTGCCGAAGTTGTAGGTCTCGGTGCCGACGCCAGCTTCGAGAGCGGTACCGAGCAGGAAGGTGCCAGTAGCGTAAGCAGCCTTGTTGACCGGGCCGCCCATATCAAAGGCGCACATGCAGCCGATGGCCAGGCCAAGGATCACCGGACCGGAGTTACCGAGGCTCTGCAGGAAATCCATCATGCCCTGGTTAATGGCAGCCATGGGGCCGGAAATACCGAGCATGACCAGGCCGACGATGGCGGTAGAGCAAAGCGGATACAGGAAGATTGCCTTCAGGCCATTAAGGCTCGCGGGAATTTTAGAGAAAGCCTTCTCGAGCAGCAGGATGACATAGCCAGCGAGGAAGCCGCCGACGATGCCGCCCAGGAAGCCGAAGCCCACACCCGAGCCTCCAGCGTCGATCATGCCGGTATCGGCGTTGATGGGAAGACCCTGGATGGCAATCATACCGGCAACAAAGCCGGGGACGAGCGCCGGGCGCTTGCCGATAGACTCGGCGATGTAGGCGGAGAGCACCGGAACCATGAGGTTCATGGCGATACCGCCGATAATCTTGAGCATCGCGGCAAAGCTGTTGTAGTCGGCAGCCGTCGAATCAAAGGACGTGATGCCCCACAGGAACGAAATGGCGGTCAGAACACCACCGGCAACGACGAAGACCAGCATGTGGCTGACGCCGTTCATGAGGTGCTTGTAGATGACGTGACCGATGGACTCCTTCTCCTCGACCTCGTCCTCGACATCGGCGGCAGCGGCAACCGTGTCGTCGCCCTTGGCGGCGAGCGCGCGGTCGATCAGCTTTCCGGCGGCCTCGACGGACAGGGCCTTGGAAACACCGACGGAAACCATGGGCTTGCCGGCGAAACGCTCAGCCTGGACATCCTTATCGGCTGCGACGACGACGGCCTTGGCACCAGCGATCTCACTCTTGGTGAGCTCGTTCTCGACACCGACCTGGCCATGTGTCTCGACCTTAATGGTCAGACCACGCTCGGCAGCTGCCTTCTCCAGCGCCTCCTTCGCCATGAAGGTGTGCGCAATGCCGGTCGGGCAACCGGTCGCGGCGATGATGTCAAACTTAGCCATGTGTCCCTCCTTCTTGAGTACAGCGCCCGCGGGCGCTCCCCTACACGCGCTTCGATGCGCGTTTTTCCACAACTGAAAGATACCAACCTACCGTCCGCGTGAGAAGAGCTAAGGTGCAAATCTCCGGTGAAAGGTTCTTTCATAACCGTAAACGGTAAGTGAAAGTTTACCATCAACACTTGAAACGGCAAGGTGTATCTTGTAATTGAAAATGCCCGTATACTATGGCATTGCGAATCAAATTAGATTTTCATGCCAACCAGGAGCCATCCATGACCGATAGTAGCAAGAGCGCACTTTCCCTCATTAGCACCCATCAGGGATACAGCGAGTCCGAGCAGCGCATTGTCGACTATATATTGGAGCACCAGTCCGAGGCGCCACGCCTCACGGCCGCTCAGCTCTCGCGCGCCGCCGCCACGTCCGAGGCGACCGTTTCGCGCTTCTGCCGCAAGCTTGGCTTTGGTAGCTTCCGCAGCTTTCAGTTTTCGTTGGCGAGGGATTTGGAAAGCCAGCGTAACGAGGGCCTGACTGACGAGGTCTCACTCGACAATATGGAGCAGAGCCTCAAGAACATCCTGGCTGCCAAGGTGAGCGAGCTTAATGCGACCATCGACGGCATTGATCACGACACGTTGGCCGCAGTTGTACACGCGCTTAAGAATGCCGGCGTTATTGAGTTCGCCGCCGTGGGCAATACAAACGCGGTCGCGCTCGACGCGACATTTAAGTTTTCGCAGCTGGGCCTGCGCTGCATGACGAGTACCATTAGCGAGACATCAATCGGCTTTGCGCTCACGTTGCGCCCGGGTGACGTCATCGTGCTAATCTCAAACTCCGGCAAATCGCGCCGACTGAATCGCATGGCAAAAGCGGCTCGC
>CABRZY010000213.1 GCA_902475475.1 uncultured Collinsella sp. | reverse complement strand
CGCAGCCCGGCTACCGTGTGCTACCTGCAGCGCGAAGGCGGGTACACCTTCGACGAGGTCGATGAGATGATGAACAAGAAGTCCGGCCTTTTGGCTGTGACCGGCGGCAAGACCAACGACTGCCGCAACGTCGAGGAGCTCGCCGCTGCCGGTGACCCCGAGGCTCAGCTCGCCTTCGATATGTTCGTCTACAAGATTGCCGCCAAGGCTGCCGAGATGGCCACTTCCATGTGCGGCATGGACACCCTGGTCTTTACCGCCGGCATCGGCGAGCACGCTCCGGCTGTTCGCGCCGGCGTTGCCGACCGTCTGGCCTTTATGGGCGTCAAGATGGATCATGCGCGCAACGCCCTGCGTGGTGACGGCGCTTGGTGCCTGTCTGCCAAGGATTCCAAGGTCAAGATTTTCGTCATTCCCACGGACGAGGAGTTCATGATCGCTTCCGACGTCGAGCGCATCGTCAACGGCAAGTAATTGCAAGAGGGGAGGGGCTGGACGACCGAGTGCCGTTCGGCCCTTCTTTTGTGCTCGTTGGGCGATATGCCTGATAGATATTTATTAAGTTGTGATAACTTCTTATTAACATGCGGCCGCCTTAAGGGGTCTGCGTCGACCGTATTGCACTGCAAAGGAGTCTCATGAACGTACTTGTTGTCAACGCCGGCAGCTCAAGCCTTAAATATCAGCTTTTGGATACCGATACCCGCAAGGTTTTCGCCAAGGGCAACTGCGAGCGTATCGGATCGGACATGGGCATCTTTGGCCACTCCGAGAACGGTGGCGCTAAGCAGACCGAGGAGGTCCCTTTCCCCGATCATCGCTCTGCTATCGCTCGCGTGCTCGAGGAGCTCGAGAAGACCGACTTTACGATTGATGGCATTGGCCATCGTATCGTTCAGGGCGGCTGGCACTTCGATGATTCCGCGGTCGTCGACGATGAGGTCATGGCTAAGATCCTTGAGGTGGCCCCGCTCGCTCCGCTGCACAATTACGGCGAGGCCGCGGCAATCGAATATTGCCGCGAGAAGTATCCTGAGCTGCCCAACGTGGCCGTCTTCGACACCTCGTTCCACATGACCATGCCCGAGGTCGCCTACACCTACGCGCTGCCCAAGGACGTGTGCGACAAGTACCACGTGCGCAAGTACGGCGCACACGGTACGAGCCACCGCTACGAGTGGATGATGGCCAAGGAGATCCTGGGCTCGCGCTGCCACCGTCTGCTTTCGTGCCATCTGGGCAACGGTGCTTCGCTTGCCGCCATTGAGGACGGCGTGTGCCGCGATACCACGATGGGCCTCACGCCGCTTGACGGCCTGATGATGGGCACCCGTTGTGGTTCCATTGACCCGGCCACCGTGTGCTACCTGCAGCGCGAGGGCGGCTACAGCTACCAGGAAGTCGACGACATGATGAACAAGCAGTCCGGCCTGCTTGCCATTTCGGGCATCTCCAACGACGCCCGCGACATCCGCACGCGCGCCTCCGAGGGCGACGAGCGCTGCCTGCTCGCCTTCGATATGTTCGCCTATAAGGCCATGCAGCAGGCCGGTTCCATGATCGCTTCCATGGCGGGCGTGGACACCATTACCTTTACCGCCGGCATCGGCGAGAACGACTGGTCGATCCGCAAGGCCTTCTGCGACTGCTTCGAGTGGCTGGGCGTACGCATCGACAACAACAAGAACCGCGAGGCCGTGGGCAACGGCCCACAGGTCATCAGCGCCGCCGGCTCTTCCGTCACGGTTATGGTCATCCCCACCGACGAGGAATACATGATCGCCCACGACGTCGAGCGCCTGACCAAGAACAACTAACGCGCGCATTTGCAAGTAAACGAAAGGCCTCCAGAGCAACAGCTCCGGAGGCCTTTTTGCTAGCAGGTGGACGGCGGAAACCCCATCCCATTTCGAGCGCAAATACTGGGACACGCTTTCCGGTTGAGGCACGTTGCGGAAAGTGCGACCCACAATAAAGCAAAATTCCGTCCCAAAGTTTCCCAAACAGGCCCCAAGCGGAAGCCACATCCCACAATCCGCCTCCAAACTGGGATGTAGTTTCCGGCACAACAACCGCCGAAGCCCACCGGCCTTTCAATCTCCAAAGTGATCATCATCAGCAACGCCTGCACTCCCAGCAACGGCACCCATCCATTCAGATTTTCAGCCCCAGCTCGTAGCCAAGCCGCCGTCCACTCAAAGCAGTCGCAGAAGGCCTGCCTTTTTGCTAGCAGGTGGAAATTCCTGTCCCGAGGGGATATGTCCGCTACTCAGCCATCTGAGCCTGGACGGCGGTGATGGCCACGACACCCACGATGTCGTCGGCAGAGCAGCCGCGCGACAGGTCGTTGACCGGCTTGGCGATGCCCTGCAGGATGGGGCCGTAGGCGTCAGCACCGGCGAAGCGCTGGACCAGCTTGTAGCCGATGTTGCCGGCCTCGAGGTCGGGGAACACCAGCACGTTAGCCTTACCGGCGACGGAGGAGCCGGGAGCCTTGAGCTGGGCGACAGTGGGGACGATAGCGGCATCGAGCTGCAGGTCGCCGTCGATGGCGAGCTCGGGAGCCTTCTCCTTGCAGAACTTCACGGCCTCTTGGACCTTCTTGGCGACCTCGCCGCCAGCGGAGCCCATGGTGGAGTAGGAGAGCATGGCCACGTGCGGCTCAACGTTGCCCATGAAGGTGGACCAGGAGTGAGCGGAGGCGATGGCGATCTCGGAGAGCTCGTCGGAGGACGGGTTGATGTTGAGGCCGCAGTCGGCGAAGATCAGCGTGCCGTCGGTGCCGAACTGCGGGG
>CABRZY010000212.1 GCA_902475475.1 uncultured Collinsella sp. | reverse complement strand
TTAAGATTGCCAAGTTTGGCGGGCCGGGTCGGCGTCGACAATGGCCTTGATCTTCTTGAAGTGTTCGGCGTCGGCGACCGACGAGCCGCCAAACTTGGCAATCTTAATCATGGACTGGAGGTTACCTTTCTAAAAAGCCTCTGCGAACCTATTTTGCGCGCTCTGATACCATGGGTTCACCGATTGGGACCAAGGCATCCGAGGAGCAGTGTTATATGGGAACTTATCATAGTACACGAGGACGCACTTTATCGTGCTCAAGTAAGGTGGCAATCCGCACCGGCATCGCTCCCGACGGGGGTTTGTTTGTCTCGGACGAGCTTGGCACTCAGCAGGTCGATATCAGCTCGCTTGCAGATAAATCGTACTTTGAAATCGCTCAAGATGTGTTGGGAATGTTACTGAATGATTACACGGCCGAAGAAATTTCGGCGTGTGTCGACGAGGCATACCGCGGCACGTTTGCGAGTGAAGAGGTTACGCCGCTCGTCAAACTCGACGCTGCGCCGGGCGCTGACTCCCCCCAGACCTATGTGATGGAGCTCTTTGGCGGCCCCACGAGCGCCTTTAAGGACGTCGCCCTGCAGATGCTCCCCCGTCTGATGGCCCGCACTTCCGCCAAGGACGGCGGCACCGAGCGCATCATGATCGTCACCGCCACATCGGGCGACACGGGCAAGGCCGCGCTCGCCGGTTTTGCCGACGCTCCGGGCACGGGCATCACCGTCTTTTATCCCGAGGGCAAGGTCAGCCGCGTCCAGAACCTGCAGATGTCCACGCAGGAGGGCGACAACGTCGCCGTCTGCGGCATCCGCGGCAACTTTGACGACGCCCAGAGCGCCGTCAAGCGCATCTTTGCCGATAAGGAGCTTGCCGAGCGCCTGGAGGCCGCTGGCACGGTGCTTTCGAGCGCCAACTCCATCAACGTTGGCCGCCTGGTACCGCAGGTCGTCTACTACTTTGCCGCCTATGCGCAGCTGCTGCGCGCCGGCGCCATCGAGGCCGGCGATGCCGTGGAGTTCTGCGTGCCGACCGGCAACTTTGGCGATATCCTGGCCGGCTACTATGCCAAGCGCATGGGTCTGCCCGTCGCCAAACTCGTCGTGGCCAGCGACAAGAACAACGTGCTCGCTGACTTCCTGACCACCGGCGTTTACGACCGCAACCGCCCGTTCTTCACGACCATCTCGCCGTCGATGGACATCCTTATTAGCTCCAACCTGGAGCGTATGCTTTATTTCCTGTCCGATGGCGACTGCGAACTCGTTGCCGGCCTTATGGAGCAGCTGGCACAGACTGGTCGCTATGAGGTGCCCGCCGAGCTGCTGGCCAAGATCCAGAGTGTGTTTGGCTGCGGCTGGGCCAGCGAGGACGAGGTCCGCGCTGCTATCAAGAACTGCTGGGATGCAAACGGCTATGTGATCGACCCGCACACCGCTTGCGGCTATCACGTCTTTGAAAAGGTCGCCCCCGCCGAGGGCGCCAAGGCCCGCGTGCTGCTTTCGACCGCCAGCCCCTACAAGTTCCCGCGCGCCTGCTGCGACGCCCTGGGCCTCGACGTTCCCGAGGATGATTTTGAAGCCATGCGCGTGCTCGAGCAGGCCACCAATACGATCGCACCGGCACAGCTCGCCGAACTCGAGTCCAAGCCCGTCCGCTTCGAAGACGTCTGCGACGTCGACGAGATGACCAGCTACGTCGACTCTGCAGCAAAACGAATGAGCACCAACTAGATCCCTTATTAAGCGCCGGCGAAAGCCGGCGCACCTTCTTTTATCAGATACCCACCGGGATGATGACGAACTGACATGCGGGTCTGCCTGTTTAGTTCGTCGCGAGTTCCGCACGAGCCGGAAAGCACTTAATGTGCTTTCCGAGCGAGCCAGGACTGCCCGAGCAGCGAACTAAACAGGCAGACCGCCCAGGAGATTCCCATGATCAAGATCACCGTCCCTGCAACAAGCGCAAACCTAGGCATCGGCTACGACACCCTCGGCATGGCCGTCAGCCTCTACTCGCACTTTACCTTTGAGCGCGCCGACAAGCTCACCATCACGGGCTGCCCCGAGGAATTCCAAAACGAGAACAACCTGGTCTACGTGAGCTTTGTCGATGCGCTGGCCGCATGGGGCGAGCCGGCTTTTCCCGTCGCTATCGACATCCAGACCGACGTGCCCGTCGCCCGCGGCCTGGGTTCCAGCTCCACCTGCGTCGTCGCTGGCATCATGGCGGCCGCCGCGCTGACGGGCCACACCGTCGACCGTGCCGAGCTTGTCCGCATTGCCACCGAGGTCGAGGGCCATCCCGATAACGTCGCCCCTGCCATCCTGGGCGGTGCCGTTTGCTCCTTTACGCCGACTGATTCGCTCCCCCAGTGCCTGCGCTACGAGGTGAGCGATCGCCTGCGTTTTATTACCGTGATTCCGCCCTACGAGGTACACACGAGCGAGGCGCGCAAGGTCGTGCCGCAGGAGATTCCGCTCTCCACCGCCGTGTGGCAGATGGGCCGCATCGCCGGCATGACGCGCGGCCTGGAGACCGGCGACCTTGACCTGATTGCCGCCGCCAACGACGACCGCATCCAGGAGCCCTATCGTCGCCGTCTGATTCCCGACTACAACGCCGTGCGCGACACCTGCCTTAACGGCGGCGCTAAGACCATCTGGATTAGCGGCTCGGGCTCGACCCTCATGGCTGTGACCGACGACACCATCGTGGCAAAGTTCCTGCAGGTCAAGCTGCGCGAGCAGTTCCCCAAGTGCGATACGCATATTCTGACGTGCGACACGGAAGGCGCCCAGATCGAATACCTGTAGTCGCCGTCCCGTATACTCG
>CABRZY010000211.1 GCA_902475475.1 uncultured Collinsella sp. | reverse complement strand
TCGCGACTTCTTGGCAGTCAAACAAGCTCGTGGGGCGGATCTCGCGGTAGGTGCCATCGAGCAGCGACTGGGCGGTGCCGGCAGGGCCACCGTGGCCCGGGCCCATCAAGAAAATGGCGTTCTGGTTGTGGTCGGCGATGAGACGGTTGACGTGTCCGAACAGGAAGTTGATGCCAGGCGTGGTGCCCCAGTGACCAACCAGGCGATGCTTAACGTCCGGACGACCAAAGTCGCGCACCTCGCCGGTCTTCTCGTCGACAAAGTCAGCGCGCATCAGCGGGTTGGAGCGAAGGTAGATCTGACCGACGGACAGATAGTTCGATGCGCGCCAATACAGGTCGACGCCCTCGAGCTCGGAAGCCGGAACCTCATGTCCCAGTTTTTGCCACGGCGTACCCAGTGTTTTAGCCATTGTTTATGTCCCTTCGCTGCGCGGTCACCCTCCGATACGGCAACCTTTCGTTGGGACTAGTATATTTGCTAAAACGTTTTATCGTGGTGAAAAAACGTTTTATCATCCTGATTTGCAATATGGATTAGCAAAACGCGACATTCACCTGCGGCACTGTCTGTCACAGGTGCTCCACATTCGGTCTCTGCAAATTGGTAAACGTGTTTAGTTGTGTTTAGTAAGTTCGAGCACGCTGCCCTTTACGATAAGCGCCGGCTCCAGAACGACCTCTTCGGCACGCCTGCCGCCCCTACCGGCAAGACGCTTGGACATGCAGCCAAAAGCATACTCCGCAAGGACACCAGGATCCTGCTCAATCGCGGTCAGCGCCGGCTCAAAGAGAACGTCGGCCGCCGAGTTGTCATAGCTCACCACCGAGATATCGCCCGGGATGCTCTTCCCCATCTCGTGCAAGCGCTTGAGCAGACCGAGGGCGATGTTATCCGAACTTGCGAACACAGCGGTGGCATCAGTTGCGAGCACCGCCTCCGAGGCCTCATAGGCACTCGGAATGTAGTACTCGCTCTCAAACTCCAAACGTGCGTCGATAGGCAGGCCAACCTCGCGCAGCGCGCGCTCATAGCCGGCAAGTCGCTTACGCCCCGTATTGGAACGGCGCGCGTTAACCAAGCAGGCAATGCGACGGTGGCCCTGCTCGATCAGATAGCGAGTGGCCATGTAGCCACCCATCTCGTGGTCGAACATCACCTTGTCGCACTCGAGCCCCTCAATGGCACGATCGACCATCACGGCAGGGATAGGCAGATGGCTGACTTCTTCGCGCAGGGCGCGGTCGTCGGAGAACTCGTCGCCTACGACCAGGAAGACGCCATCAACGCCGCGCGTCACCAGCTGGCGCAGCAGCTCCAGATCGTCATCGGCGCTTCCGCCCGAGCTGGTAATGAAGAGCGCATAGCCGTCCTCGCGGCAGCGCTTTTCCAGGCTACCGGCGAGCGAGGCAAAAAAGCGGCTCTCGATGTTAGGGACGATAAGGCCCAGGGTGCGCGACTCGCGCATGACCAGGCTGCGCGCGATCTGGTTGGGAACATAGTGGTTGCGCGCCGCGACCTCTTTGATGAGCTTGCGGTTTTCTTCCGAGATGCGACAGGGCCGATTATTGAGCACAAGCGAGACCGACGAGGGGGAAAGCCCCACCTCCTGGGCGATCTGCTTGAGGGTGACTTTGTTGGCCATCTCGCTCCTTCCGGGTTTACGCGCAATCTCTTGAAAGTATAGCGACTACCCCTCTACCTCGATGATAAACACTTTACCAATCCGGTAGACGGCTGTTTTATCGCCGCCAGCGCACCAAATCCGTCCGGGTGGGGTATATTGCAATCGATTGATGACAACGACCACCAAAAGGCGGATATTCGTATGCACGAGAACGACTTTTTTAACGAGGACCTGCTGTGCGCGCTTGCTGGCGTTGCCGGCGAGGACAACGTACTGATGAGCGAGCCCATGCGCGAGCACACCACGTTTAAGATCGGCGGCCCGGCCGACGTCTTTGTCACGCCCGATACCGAGCAGGGCCTCGTCGCCACGCTCGATACCTGCTATCGCTGCGATCTGCCCCTCACCATCGTGGGCAACGGCTCCGACCTACTCGTCGGCGACAAGGGCATCCGCGGCGTCGTCGTGGCGCTGGGCGAAGGCCTCTCCGACATTACGATCGACGGCACGCACGTCACGGCGGCAGCCGGCGCGCTGCTTTCCGATGTCGCAGCCGCGGCAGCCGAGGCCGGTCTCACCGGCATGGAGCCCATCTCGGGCATCCCCGGATCGGTCGGCGGCGCCTGCTACATGAACGCCGGTGCCTACGGTGCCTGCATGGCCGATGTGCTGGAGTCCGTGCGCGTCTACAAACCCGCTCGCCAGCTCGACGACGGCACCCGCGGCAGCGGCAATATCATCGAGTTCGATGCCGACGAGCTCAACCTGGGTTATCGAAAGAGCCGCATCGCCGATGACGGCTTTATCGTGCTTTCGGCCACCTTCAATCTCGCCCCGGGCAACGCCGCGATGATCAAGGCCGACATGGACGACTACCGCCAGCGCCGCGAGGACAAGCAGCCGCTCGACATGCCGAGTGCCGGCTCCACTTTCAAGCGCCCCGAGGGTTACTTTGCCGGCAAACTCATCATGGATGCCGGCCTGCGAGGACACGCCGTTGGCGGCGCGCAGGTGAGCGAGAAGCACTGCGGCTTCATCGTCAACGCCGACCACGCCACCGCCGCCGATGTCGACGAACTCATCCGCCACATCCAGGCAACCGTCAAAGACCAATTCAACGTAGACCTAGAACCCGAAGTCCACCGAGTAGGCGAATTTTTATAAAAAGAAGGCCCCGAAAGGGGCCTTCACCATATTTATTCAGATAATCCGGTCCGGTGTGTCACGCCTTGGACCCGGAAGGTCCGGGGCTGGGGGCGAGGCATAAGGTTGGTCGCGAGTTCCGCACGCAAAGAAGGCCACTTAATGTGGCCTTCGTCTTGCGCAGG
>CABRZY010000210.1 GCA_902475475.1 uncultured Collinsella sp. | reverse complement strand
AACCTACCAAAATAACCTTCAGACTGAAGTAATCGATACCTAAGGCGTGTCCGCCTGCTTGGTTTTCGTAGATTCCGCACGAGCCGAAGAGCACTTAATGTGCTCTTCGTGCGAGTCAGGACCTGACCGAGCGAAAACCAAGCAGGCGGACACGCCGACGGGCAAGGGAGAGATATATGGAAGAAATGCCCAAGAACTACGATCCGTCGACCAACGAGCCGGCGATCCTGCAGAAGTGGCTTGACGGCGGCTACTACAAGCGCCGCGCCGGTGTGGGCGACTGCACCGTCACCATTCCGCCTCCCAATGTGACCGGCAAGCTCCACATGGGTCACGCCACCGACGACTCCATCCAGGACGCCATCATCCGTATGGCCCGCATGCGCGGCAAGTCCACGCGCTGGGTTCTGGGCACCGACCACGCCGGTATCGCTACGCAGACCAAGGTCGACAAGAAGCTCAAGAGTGAGGGCATCAGCCGCCTGGAGATTGGCCGCGACAAGTTTGTCGACGCTTGCTGGGACTGGACCCACGAGTACGGCGGCATCATCGTCGAGCAGATCAAGCGCATGGGCTGCTCCGTCGACTTCGACAACGAGCGCTTTACCATGGACGAGGACTACGCGCAGGCCGTGCGCAAGGTCTTCTGCGACTGGTACCACGATGGTCTGATCTACCGCGGCAAGCGCATCGTCAACTGGTGCCCCAACTGCACCACCGCCATCTCGGACGATGAGGCCGAGTACAAGGACGAGAAGGGCCACCTGTGGCACCTGCGCTACCCGCTGACCGAGCCGGTCAACGGCCAGGACTACATCGTCGTCGCCACCACGCGCCCCGAGACCATGCTCGGCGACACGGGCGTCGCTGTCTCCCCGAAGGACCCCGAGAAGGCCGCCTTTGTGGGTAAGACCGTCAAGCTCCCCATCGTCGACCGCGAGATCCCCATCTTTGAGGATTGGCATGTCGACGCCAACTTTGGCTCCGGCTTTGTCAAGGTCACCCCGGCCCACGACCCCAACGATTACGCCATGGGTCAGGCCCACGACCTGCCGCAGATCAATATCTTCGACGAGCACGCGGTAGTCGTCGAGGGCTACGGCGAGTTCACCGGCATGACCCGCGAGGAGTGCCGCGAGGCCGTCATTAAGTGGTTCGAGGAGCATGGCCTGCTCGATCACGTCGAGGACCACGACCATTCCGTCATGCACTGCTACCGTTGCGACGCCGCGCTTGAGCCGTGGCTGTCCGAGCAGTGGTTCGTCGCTGTCGACAAGCTCAAGGGGCCGGCGCTCGACGCCGTAAACTCCGGCAAGGTCACCTTCCATCCCGCGCGTTGGACGCAGACCTACACCACCTGGATGGAGAATCTTAAGGACTGGTGCATTAGCCGCCAGCTGTGGTGGGGCCACCGCATTCCCGTGTTCTACTGCGAGGACTGCGGCTGGGAGGACGCTCTTACCGAGGACACCGATGTGTGCCCCAAGTGCGGCGGCCATCATGTGCATCAGGACGAGAACGTGCTGGACACCTGGTTCAGCTCGCAGCTGTGGACCTTCGCCACGCAGGGCTGGCCGCAAAAGCCGGAGCTGCTCGAGGGCCATCACCCCACGACGGCGCTGGTCACCGCGCGCGACATCATCGCGCTGTGGGTCGCCCGCATGGTCATGAGCTCGCTGTACTTCCTGGACGAGGTGCCGTTTAAGGACGTCGTCATCTACCCGACAATCCTGGCCAAGGACGGCAGCCGCATGTCCAAGTCCAAGGGCAACGGCGTTGACCCCATGGATCTCATTGGTATGTATGGCGCCGACGCCATGCGTTACAACCTGCTGACGCTGTGCACCAACAACCAGGACGTCAAGTTTGACGCGAACATCGATAAGAAGACCAAGAAGCTCATCGACAGCCCGCGTACCGACCAGGCTAAGTCGTTTGTGACCAAGATCTGGAACGCCAGCCGCTTCCTGCTTATGAACATGGAGGGCTACACGCCCGGCGAGCCCGTCGTGGAGACGCCGGCCGACGCCTGGATGTTCAGCCGTCTGGCCAAGGCCGTGAAGATGGTCACCGAGGGTATTGAGAACTACACCTTTGGCGACATGGCCCGCGGCGTGCAGCAGTTCTTCTGGAACGAGGTCTGCGACTGGTACGTCGAGGTCACCAAGGCCCGCCTGAAGGGCGAGGGCCGTCTGCAGGCTCAGCGCAACCTGATCTTTGTGCTCGACACCTCCATTCGCCTGATGCACCCGCTTATGCCGTTTGTCACCGAGGAGATCTGGGACAACATGCCGGCGAGCGTGCTCGACCTGGACGCCGAGGGCAACGTGGACCGCGCCGAGGCGCTCATGATCGCCAAGTGGCCTGAGCCCGCCGACTACGTCAAGTACGTCGACGAGGACGCCGAGCGCGCGTTTGAGCTGTGCCGCACCGTCGTGTCTGCCGCCCGCGCCACCCGTTCGCGCTATCGCTTGAGCCCCAAGGCCGAGCTCGACGTGGTCGTGCGCGCCGGTGCCGAGGACATCGAGAAGCTCGAGAGCCTGCGCTCGACCATCGAGCCGCTGGCGAACACGGCTTCGCTGGTCATGGGCACCGACGTTGAGAAGCCGGCTGCGAGCATCGCCGTGGTCGACAGCGGCGTCGAGGTCTTTGTGGTGCTCGAGGGCAAGGTCGACCTTTCGGCCGAGAAGGCGCGCCTGGAGAAGGAGATCGCCGCGGCCCAGAAGGAGCTCGCCGGCTGCGAGAAGACGCTTGCCAACGAGGGCTTTGTGGCTAAGGCCGCTCCCGCGGTGGTCCAGAAGAAGAGGGACCGTGCAGCTGAGCTCAAGGAGATCCTGGCGGCGCTGACTGCTCAGGTTGCTGACTTCTCGTAAGGTTTGCTCTGGGGCGCGTCCCGACGCTTTGCTCGCTACTGCGGACAGTCCTGCGCAAGACGGAAAGCACATTAAGTGCTGTCCTTTGCGTGCGGAACTTGTATCGAGC
>CABRZY010000209.1 GCA_902475475.1 uncultured Collinsella sp. | reverse complement strand
CGTAGGTCCCCCCAGCCGCCACGGAGGCATCTCCCTCCTCCGTGGCGGCGCTTTTATGCGCCGGGGGCGCGCCACGAAACCGGCCCATCTACTACGTTTAGCCCCTTACCCCCAACCATGCCAAAAAACGCGAAAACAAAACCGCAGGTAGAACGCCTGTGGTTTTGTTCAAAACGAAGGTATGGTCATGGGTATCGCGTCAAACGTAGTAGATGGGCCGATTTCGTGGCGAGCGGTTCCGGCTGATCCCTTGGGGACGGAGGAAAACGGATCATTTTGGTCCCGCGAGGCTGGCGGAGGCACTCGTCCAGGGCCGCCCGAACAAAACTATGCCGGTTTACGGGGCTGAGCCATGAGTTCCCAACCATACCGATATTCGTGAAAATAAAACCGCAGGTAGACAAGCCATCATTTGGCGGAAGCAATGGGTGTGGATGGGGGCCTGAGTTTAGCCCCGTAATCCGGCATAGTTTTGAAATGGCATTAAATCGATAACAGCCATTTTGCTATGCCGGGGCGGTCGGTCGTTGGGTAATTACCCTCGCAGGTAGGCGATGGCGATCTGCGTGCGGTTGCGCAGACCCATTTTGGCCAGGATCGAGCTGATGTGGTTGCGCACCGTGCCTTCTCCCATATAAGCCGTGGCGGCAATCTCCTTGTTATCGAGGCCGCGGGCGATGAGCTCGGCGACTTCGAATTCGCGGTCGGTCAGGCCGGCAAAGGCCGCGGGCCGGCGGAGCGTGCCCGACTCGACGCCCGTTCCGTCAAAATCGATATCCTCGATCGCCTTGCCCTCGAGCACGCGTTTGCCGCTCATGACCTGCGCCAACGCTGGCGGAATGGCGGCGACATCGGTTTTGATCAGATAGCCGCGGGCACCCAGCTTGAGCGCCGACACAATGTACTCGTCATCCGAGAATGTCGTCAGAAACACCACGCGCGCCGCAGGGTCGCGCCCGAGGATCTCGCGTGCCGCCGATAGGCCGTCGCGTCCCGGCATCTGGATGTCGAGCAGTGCGATATCGGGTGCGTGCTCGGCGTAGAGCGCCACCGCATCGTTGCCGTTGGCGCCGGTGCCCACCACCTCGATCTGCGGCTGGGCGCCCAGGATAATCTTGAGCGAATCGACCACCAAGCGGTCGTCGTCGACAACAATAAGCCTCATCGGCCCTCATCTCCTTGCGGTTTGGGAACGGTGGCAAACACGCGCCAGCCGCCGGCGCCGGCACGCGGACCGGCGGTGAAGGTGCCGCCAAGCGCCTCGACGCGCTCGCGCATGGAGGCGAGCCCCATGCCTTCTGCGACGTTGCTGCTGCTCGCCGGGGTCGCGTCCACGCCATCATCGGTAACGATGAGCTGGTAAAACGACGGATGCTCCATGCACCGCACGGTAATGGTTTTGGCATGGGCGTGGCGCATGGCGTTGGAAAGCGCCTCGCGCAGGACCGCCGCAAAGCAGTTAGCGACGTTTGCGGGTGCATGCTCGGTCATAACTTCAAGCTCAATCTGCGGGCCGCCGTCCGAGCGCGCGCCTGCAACGATGCAATCGAGCTGTACGGAGAGGTCGACGGCGTTGTCGTTGAGGGAGTGGACGCTGGTGCGTACGAGCTGGAGCGCCTCGTCAACCGTGCGTTTGACGTCGGCAAAGTCGGCGGCAATCCTGGGCTCGTTGGCGTGGACCACGCGCAGGGCCTCGGTCTGCAACGAAGCACGCGTGAGCTGGTGGCCGACGTTGTCGTGAATTTCGCGCGCGATGCGGGCGCGCTCGGCCAGGGTCGCAAGTTCGACCTCATAGTCCTGGCGATCGGCGAGGTCGCGGTTGCGCGCTTCGAGCGCGAGGGCTCGTTCCTGCAGTTCGTCGCGGGTACGGCGCATGCGCTGTTGCTCGCGCTCCAGCTGGGCGGTACGTAGCGATAGCAACGTGGCGGCGACCGAAAGGATGGCGGTTAACAGCAGCGTTCGGGTGGTGAGCACGCCGCCACGAAGGTCCGCGACAAGCGCGCAGACAAACACGGCGCCAATCGCCAGCGCGGGCCAGATGCGTTCACGGCGCACGCGTCGCGCGATGTCATAGAAGGCAAGGGGTGCGAACGGCACAAACGGCGGCACGAAGACGGCCGCGATGATGTAAGCGTAGCTCGCGGCCTCGCTTGTACGGCGCGTGCGTTCCCCCTGTGCGACCTCGGCCAGCGAGGTGGCAATAACGCCAAGGCAAAACGCCGCGACCAGGTGAGCGTCCACGGCAAGGCCCATGGCGGCCGCAATACAGCACGCCAGAATGATCGATTTGTCGAAAAGCCTGTTCATACGGGTATTGTACGCGAAGCAGCACGTGGTGGAGGGGCCGCCTACGCAACCGTGACATTCCTCCCACGCGGCAAAGCGGGGACGTCGGCGGGCCGCGCGACCGAGCCCCCGCACTCGTGACAAAGCTCACTGGTGCGCGCCGTCCGCTCCTGCGATGATGCAATCGTACCGGGCCGCAAGCAACAGAAGGGCCGCCTCATGACAGATATCGTCCACGTCGAAAACCTCGTCAAGCGCTATGACGACCTTATTGCGCTCGACCACTTTAACCTCAGCATCGCCCCCGGCGAGATCTTTGGCCTGCTGGGCCCCAACGGCTCGGGCAAGACCACGTCCATCAACTGCATCCTGCAGCTGCTCGCCTACGACAAGGGCACCATCGAGCTGTTCGGCGAGCCCATGACGCCCGCCCGCTACGACCTCAAGCGCCGCATCGGTGTGGTGCCGCAGCAGGTGGCGGTGTTTGACGAGCTTACGGTGCGCGAGAACATCGACTATTTCTGCAGCCTTTACGTCAACGACCGCAAGCGCCGCCGCGCGCTGGTGGACGAGGCGATCGACTTTGTCGGGCTGGGCGACTTTACCAAGTTTCGCCCCGGCAAGCTCTCGGGCGGCCTGGCGCGTCGCCTCAACATCGCCTGCGGTATCGCGCACAAGCCCGAGCTCATCTTCTTTGACGAGCCCACGGTGGCGGTCGACC
>CABRZY010000208.1 GCA_902475475.1 uncultured Collinsella sp. | reverse complement strand
GGAGCGCCGCGGCCATGCCTCGGCCTGCGCGGCGGCTTCCTCGGCCTCGCGATCAGCCAGTTCCTCGGCATAGGCACGACTGCCTAGCACATCGCCACCCAGCGCCGCCTCGTCGGCAGCCGTCAAGTTTTCGGCACGGCGCTCGGCTGTCGCTCGCTCGTCGGCCAATGCGGCTTCGGCCTTGCGCGCCTGCTCGACCTCGTCGTTCCAGGGCAGCTCAGCGCGCTGGCGGGTGGCAGCCTCGGGGCTCAGCACCTCGGCATCCAGATAATTGAGGACTTCCTCGACGAGCATCTCGGTCTCGGGACGTGGAATGAGTACGCCGGGGGCGCACGCGACGTCGATCATGCGGAACTGCGTGCTGCCGGTGATGTACTGCAGCGGTTCGCCCTTGGCGCGGCGGACGACCGCCGCGTGCATGGTCTCGAGCTGGGCCGCGTCAAGCAACTCGTCCATGCGCATATATAAGTCGATGCGTGCCAGACCCGTGGCAGCGCAGAGCAGCCACTCAGCAGAAAGACGGGGGTGCTCCTCGCCGCGCTCAGCCAGGTACTCCTTGGTCCACTCGAGACAACGCTTGATGGTCCAGATCTCGTTTGCCATGGGGTCCTCCCCTCTTATGCGCCGGGCGGCGCGCGAATGTCGGAGCAGATTGTACGCGAGAGCGACGCACGACGAGGGACGATTGAAGGCGATTATCGATAATCAGCCCAGAATTTTGCACCGGGCTCGCTCAAAGTGTTCATTCGTCGACGTCTAGATTTGCATTCGTCAAGCTTTTGGCAAGGTTGCCCCAAAACTGACCAATATCTAACCAAGAACTTGCCAAATCACTTGACGAACGACGCGGTAAAAATCACCCCGCGACTTATCGGACGATTTTTGGAGCAATATTTTCAATAGCGGATACATGCCGTCAATTGCTTTAAGCAGGCAAACAGTTTAATTTCTAACAAAGCAGATTAAATAAACTCGAAAAGTAATTTACCCAACCTAGTCATTTAAGAACGTCCCCAATGACTACCTCTAAGTCGCCGCAGGTTGAGCATAAGTCAACGAAAACGCCCCTAAGCGAGCAAGGTGACGTGAAAGAGGAGGGAAGCGTACTTCGGTACGCGACCGACGATTGAACGTCAGATTGCCGCTTAGGGGCGTTTGCAGCGTCGAGCCGTTACGCGGTTTGGTAAAACCGCGTAACCCGCTACACAGCCTGTGCCAGCTTCTCGGCTCGCTCGGCGGCGGCGAGTGCCTCGATGACGGTGCCGAGTTGGTCGCCCAGGAGGACGCCGTTGTAGGTGGAGTTGAAGCCGATGCGGTGATCGGTCACGCGGTCCTGGGGCTGGTTGTAGGTACGGATCTTCTCGGAACGATTGCCGTGGCCGATCTGGCTTTGGCGCTCGGCACCGAGCTCTGCCTGCTGCTTCTCGAGCTCCATCTCGTACAGGCGGGCGCGCAGCATCTGCATGCAGACTTCGCGGTTCTGGATCTGGGAGCGCTGTTCCTGCGACTGTACCACGGTGTTGGTGGGCAGGTGGGTGATGCGCACGGCGGAATACGTGGTGTTAACGCACTGACCGCCAGGGCCGGAGGCGCAGTAGGTGTCGATGCGCAGGTCGGACTGGTTGATCTGGACGTCGATTTCCTCGGCCTCGGGAAGTACGGCGACGGTAGCCGTGGAGGTCTGAATGCGGCCCTGGGACTCGGTCTTGGGGACGCGCTGGACGCGGTGCACGCCGGACTCGAACTTCATGACGGAGTAGACGCGGTCGCCCTCGACCTTGAACTCGATGGACTTAAAGCCGCCGGCCTCGCTGGGGCTGGAATCGAGCACGGTGGTCTTCCAGCCGCGCGATTCGCAGAAACGTTGATACATCTTGTACAGGTCGCCGGCAAAGATGGCTGCCTCGTCGCCACCGGCGGCGGAGCGAATCTCGACGATGGTGTTCTTGTCGTCGTTGGGGTCGCTCGGGATGAGCATGTACTTAATGTCTTCCTCGAGCTGGGGAAGCTTTTCCTCGTTCTCGGAGATGTCCATCTGGAGCATCTCCTTCTCGTCCGCATCGCTGGTGTCGCGGAGCATCTCCTTGGCGGCCTCGATGTCATCGAGCGCGCCGATGTACTCGCGCGAGGCAGCGATGAGGTCGGACTGGTGTGCGTACTCCTTGTTGAGACGCGTGAACTCCTTGATGTCGGAGGCGACGGCCGGGTCGGAAAGCTTCTTCTCGAGCTCCTCGTAGGCCTTAATGATCTTTTCGAGCTTGTCGCGCATGGCGGGACTCCTTTATGTGCGTGAAGGCGAAAATCGGCAGAGTTGATGGGGCGCGCGGCGCCACTGCGGGGGTAAGCCCAGCTAGAACATGTCGATCTTCAGATACATGCGCATCCCTTCGCGTATGAGGTACATAGTTGCGGTCTAACCCATACATGATAGCGTGCGCAGGCATACCTGCATATAACCCGCACGGAATGCGACAAAGGGTCAGTCTTTTTCCTTGAATACAACTTCATCCGAACGCCTCCCGCATTCATCCGCACATATACGGATAAATTTGGGAATCCGATACCCTGAGGGCCGGATCGGCCGGCCCGGGAGATCGGAGGACGCCATGTCCGGAAAGGGCGGGAAGGGTGCCGCGAGGGCGGTCCCGAGGACCCACGGCAGGCTCACCGGGTACGAGCGGGACACGGTCCAGAGGATGCTGAAGCGCAGGGTTCGCTCGGCCACTTCCTCGAGAGGTTCAAGGGCGTATCGACCCGCAGGCTCCACAGCTGCCTGATGTGATTCAGATGGCTGCGCGAGGCCGCACGCGTCGGGGACAGGACGTCGCTCATGCGCGAGCAGCTCGACGACGGGCGCTACGAAAAGATCCGGAAGAAGATGATGGAGCCGGAGTACGAGTTCCATCTGGAGCCGGACGTGCAAACGGCGGGTTAACATAGCCTTTCACCAAAAAGGGCGAGCGGCCGCGCCCTGCGACCACCCGCCCTCAATCAAAGCAAACTTGAGATCGGAAGAGCGTC
>CABRZY010000207.1 GCA_902475475.1 uncultured Collinsella sp. | reverse complement strand
AGGTTTGACGGATGTTTGGTTGGTGCCTGTTCCGCTCTGGCGGGCTTGCAGCGTCGAGTGGTTCCGGCGTTTGGTAAAACGCCGGAACACAAAAGCGCCCCCTCCCGCGCACGGAACGGAAGGGGGCTAAAGGTAGGAGTCTACCGGTGGGTTGACCCCACCGGACAGACGATGACCAGATGATCCCTTACAGGATCGTCAAGGTTTCCGTGGGGTACCCGTTGGGTACTTAGAGCAACACGCAGGCGACGGTCAGGATGATGGCGCAGACGACGGAGAGCGCGACGATGAGCTTAAGGGCAAACTTGAGCCAGGTCGTCCACTCGATCTTGGCCAGGGCGAGACCGCCCATGATGGCGCCGGAGGTCGGGGTGAACAGGTTCACGACACCGATGGCGGCGGAGAAGATCATGACCATGACCTCGGGCGAGAAGCCGAGCTTAACAGCCAGCGGTCCCATGATGGGCATGGAAACGGTGGCCATACCGGAGGTCGAGGGGATCAGGAAGGACAGGCCGAAGTAGACCAGGAAGCTCATGGGAGCGAAGATCACGCCGGACAGGCCAGCCAGAGCATTGGCGGCAGCGTCGAGGACGAAGACGTCGAGGCCGGTGTTAGCCATGAGGACGGAGATACCACGGGCGAGGGCGATGACGAGAACAACGGACATCATGTCGGCAGCGCCGGTGATGAAGGTGTTAACGATCTGCTTCTCGGACAGGCCACCGATGATACCGATCAGGACGGCCATGAGGAAGAACCAGGTGGAAGCCTCGTCGAAGTACCACTGGCCAATGGGCAGGCCGGTGATCAGGGCAGACCAGCCCTGGACGACGGCGTTACCGTCGGCGTCGTAGACAGCGCCAGCGTCGAAGAAGTTAGCGACGCCCTCGTTGAGGTCGGCCAGCGGAATGAAGCCGACGATCATGACGACGAAGGTGAAGGCGAAGGCGATCAGAACGCCCTTCTGACGACCGGTGAGCTTGACCTCCTTGTGGACCTCGGAAGCAGCCTTGCCGTGAGCCTCTTCGGCGTCCTTGAGCTCCTGCATCGACAGGATGGTGGAACCCTTGTCAGCCTTGACCTTCTTGGCATAGTTCATCACGAAGAAGATGGACATAGCGGTAGTGACAATCCACAGGACGGCACCGAGGCCGATGATGATGGACTGGTTGACCTCAATGCCAACGCCGGTCAGAGCGTCGACGGCAGCGCCGACGGCGAACGGGTTAACCGTGGAGCCCAGGCAGCCGCAGCCAGCGCCGAGCAGGACGGTAGCGGCACCGACCATGGGGTCGAAGCCAGCGGCCATCATGGTAGCGGCGAGCAGGGCGTAGAAGGGAACGGTCTCCTCGCACATACCATAGGTGGTACCACCGAGGGAGAAGATGAGCATCAGCACGGGAATGAGCATAATCTCGTTGCCCTTAAGCTTCTGCACCAGAACGGCGATGCCGTTGTCCAGGGCGCCGGTCTCGGTCATCATGCCGAGGAAGCCGCCCAGGATCATAACGAAGAGGCAGACGGGCAGAGCGTCAGCGAAGCCCAGGATCGGGGCGGTGCAGAAATCGCTCAGGCGGGCTGCGGTAACCGCGCCGCCGGACGTGCCGGAGACGATAACGGTAATCACTGCAACAATTGCCAGCAGAGCTAGAAGAATGGTGAACGATGAAGGCATACCGCGCTTTTTCTTAGCGGTCTCAGTCATGGTTCTCATCCCCCCTTCATAAATCATTTAACTTTCTCGCGCGAAGCGGATCTTCCGTGCCGTGCCCACCGCCCGACGCGAGATATTTACCAGACAAAGCCGCTCGGGGTGTGCAGCAAGACACCCCGAGCGAGATGCTAGATGCTCTTACTTGAGCGTGGCGTACATGACAGCCTTAATGGTGTGCATGCGGTTCTCGGCCTCGTCGAAGACCTTGGAAGCGGGGCTCTCGAAGACCTCGTCGGTGACCTCCTGCTCGGTGATGCCGAACTGCTCGCACTTCTCGGCGCCAATCGTGGTGTTGGTGTCGTGGAAGCTGGGCAGGCAGTGCAGGAAGATGGCACCCGGGTTGGCCATAGCCATGACCTCGGAGGTAACGCGATACGGGGTGAGCTGAGCGATGCGCTCGGCCCAGACCTCGTCGGGCTCGCCCATGGAGACCCACACGTCGGTGTAGATAACGTCGGCACCGGTGACGCCGTCCTTGACGTCGGTGGTCAGCTTGATGGTGCAGCCGTTGGCCTCGGCGATGGGCTTGCAGGCCTCGATGACGTCGTCGGCGGGCATGCACTCCTCGGGGCCGCAGGCCACGAAGTTCATGCCGAGCTTGGAGCAGACAACCATGAGGGAGCGAGCGACATTGTTCTTGCAGTCGCCCATGAAGACGAGGGTCTTGCCCTTGATGTCGTAGTTGAAGTTCTCCTGGACGGTCAGGATGTCGGCAAGCATCTGGGTGGGGTGCCACTCGGTGGTCAGGCCGTTCCACACGGGCACGCCGGACTTGGCAGCGAGCTCCTCGACGTCGTCCTGGGCAAAGCCACGGAACTCGATGCCGTCATACATGCGGCCGAGAACGCGGGCGGTGTCCTCGATGGACTCCTTCTTGCCCATCTGCGACGAACCGGGATCGAGGTAGGTGACGCCCATGCCCAGATCCATGCCGCCGACCTCGAAGGCGCAGCGGGTACGAGTGGAGGTCTTCTGGAAGAGCAGAACGATGTTCTTGCCCTCGAGATAGCGGTGCGGAACGCCAGCGCGCTTCATGTCCTTGAAGTTCTTGGAAAGCTTGAGCAGGTACTCGATCTCCTCGGTGGTGAGGTCGAGAAGCTTGAGGAAGCTACGGCCGGAGAGGTTAACACCCATGGTTCGTTTCCTTTCGAAAAAATGAATTACGTAAGTATTAGTGTTGCCCGTTTGACGGGCGAAACCGGTGCGGTTGTAGGGGGACCGCACCGGAAACGGAAAGACTTAGAGGTCCTCGCGCCAGAAGGGCATGCTCATGCAGCGTGGGCCGCCGCGGCCGCGGGAGAGCTCGGCGGAGGGCACGACGAGAAGGTCCAGGC
>CABRZY010000206.1 GCA_902475475.1 uncultured Collinsella sp. | reverse complement strand
GATGGAGGCCTCGGGGCACGAGCTCACCGGCCTTCTGCTCACCTACCCGGTGCACCAGGCCTGCGACATCCTGTTCTGCAAGGGCAATGTGGTGCCCGTCGGCCGCGACCAGCTGCCGCACATCGAGCTCACCCGCACCATCGCCCGCCGCTTTAACAACCGCTACGGCAAGGTGTTCCCCGAGGTCGACGCGCTGCTGTCCGAAACCCCGCTGCTGCCCGGCCTGGACGGTCGCAAGATGAGCAAGAGCTACGGCAACGCCATCAACATCTCGATGACCGCCGAGGAGACGGCCAAGCGCATCAAGAAGAGCCAGACCGACTCCGTGCGCATGATCACGTTCGATCCCGAGAACCGCCCCGGCGTGTCCGGCCTGCTTTCGACGGCCGCCATCTGCACCGGCCGTTCCGAGGTCGAGATTGCCGAGGAGATCGGTATGGGCGGCTCCGGCCAGCTCAAGAAGTACGTGACCGAGGCCGTCAACGAGTACTTCGCACCGATCCGCGAGCGTCGCCAGCGCTACGAGAACGATCTGGACTATGTGAAGGACGTCCTGCACGAGGGCAACCGTCGCGCCAACGAGATCGCCGATCAGACCCTGGCCGAGGTTCAGGACGCCATGGGCATGGTGTACTAGGCCGATCTGCTGACTTGAGCTTTCGATTGCTATAGGGCGGGCGCTACGGCGTCCGCCTTTTTTGGAGCGGACCGCTTCGGCTCCGTCCATCGCACTCCCCCGACAAACAGGAACAGGCCCGCCGGCAGTTAGCTGCCAGCGGGCCTGTTCCCGAAGTACACCGTTGAATCGCACAGAGGGGAGGAATGCGAATCAAACTCAACAGGGCAGGCTTTTTCATCGCCTATTGCCTGCTCCGTTGCTGAATACAATATAGTTCACCGTGGTTTACTTTGCAGCATCAATATTCGCCGCCATAGCTTCTCCATAAGTTAGCCCCGGTAAACCTGCAACAGAAAACCACCACAAAGGGGACAGGCACCTTTGTGGTGGTTCTGGCCACGGCAGAGCTGTTAGAGTCCGGCAGGCCAACGACAGACGGCCAGGTCGACGTGCATGTCGTCCTTAAACGCCACACCCTCCCCCATTAAGAGCTCGCGTTGAGTATCGGCCCCGCCAAAGGCAAAGCCCTCGCAAATGCGGCCGTCGGCAAATACCACGCGATGACAGGGAATTTGGCCAGGGCGTGGGTTGCTGTGCAGCGCATACCCCACGTACCGCGCACTTCGTGGACGACCGGCAAGCAGCGCCACCTGACCATACGTGGCGACCATCCCCTCGGGGATCTGCTCGACCACCTCGTACACCCGTTCGAAAAAGCCCTCAGACGCCATTGCTCGCTCCCTTCCACCCTGAAAAGCATAAACCACCGCAAAGGGGACAGGCACCTTTGTGGTGGTTTATGGCAGGTCGGTTAGTTGGCGGGCTGGAAGAAGGCTACGGCTACGGCGCCAGGGCCTACGTGGGTGCCGATGGTGGCGCCAATGGTGTGAACGGGCAGTTCGCCCTCGGTATGACCAGCCCACAGTGCCGCGCTGTCCTCGATATACTTCTTGAGCACCGCATCCGAAAGGCCCGTATAGCCGAGCGCCAGCGGCATGGAAAAGTCGATGCCGCCCGCTTTTTCGACCTTTTGGTTCAGCAGATTGCGGCCGTTCTTGGAACCGCGCGCCTTACCCAGCTGCACGATCAGACCGTCCTCGACAGCCACCACGGGCTTTACGTTGAGCAGCGTGCCCACGGCACCGGCCGCAGCAGACAGACGTCCGCCGCGCACCAGGTACTCCAGCGTCTCGAGCAGGCCGATGACGACCACACGGTCGCGCACGGCCTCGACGGCCGCCGCGATCTGAGCTGCACTACGGCCCTCATCCACCAGGCGCAGGGCATACTCGACCATGACACGCTCGCCCAGAGTGACGTTATTGCTATCCACCACGTAAACGTCGCCGCCCGGCGCCTCGGCAAGTGCGGTACGGGCACTCTGATTGGTGCCTGATAGCTTAGCGCCCACGGTAATAATCACAGCCTCATCGCCGGCTTCACGAACCTTGGCAATCGCCTGCGAAAACGCGTACGGGTTGACCTGGCCGGTCTTGGGCAGCTCATCGCGCTCCACGAGCATCTCGTAAAAGCGCTGGTGATCGATATCGATGCCATCCATGTACACATCGGTGCCAAAGGTGACGGACAGCGGCAAAACGGCCAGTGCTGGGTGCTCGACCGGCGACATATCGCTTGCGGAATCGGTAATAATGCGGACGGACATAGCGAATCCTTTCTTGCGCAGGTCCCGCGCAGGGAATTTTGACAGCAAGGCCCCGGCACGGTATACGCGCTCAAACAGGACTATGCAGTTGCTAATTGGAAGCAAAAGCCTTGGCGGCTCTACATCTCGCGCAGGGTGTTGAGAATCGTGCGCAGCGACGCATACATCTGCTCGCGCTGCTCCACACCCATAGCCTTACCGGTGGTATCGAGCACCTCGCGAATGATGCGGTCCGCCTCGCTCATGCTCTCGCCGCCCAGAGCGGTCAGGCGCACCGGAGCACGATACTTAACGGCGGCATCGCCCGAATCATCGACCTCGACGTAGCCACCCTCCTCCAGATGCGCGAGCGTACGCGAGACGGCGGCGCGGGTCACGCCTGCCATGCGAGCCAGGTCGGCGCCAGTCAGGCCGTCCTTGCTGCGCTCAAGATAGTACAGGCACATAACGTCGGAGCCCTTGAGGCCCAGCCTTGCGCCCTCGGATGTCTTAATGCGCTGAATCTCCTTGTAGAGCCCGCTGATCAGTCCGACAAAGTCCTCGAAACGTGTCTCGTCGTTCTGTTGCATGGGAGACGACCGCCTTTCGCTTGCATAATGCTAACGGGTAAACATCTTAGTCGCATAAGGCGACACCCGTACCCAAATACCCCATTTGTTAACCCATCAACATAAAAACCACCACAAAGGGGACAGGCACCATTGTGGTGGTTTTGACCGTCGAGTTTGATCCGCAGACTTCGCTACAGCTCCACGCAAGGATTGTCGCGGGTCA